>JAZUOK010000001.1:0-3454 GCA_045604665.1 Eubacteriales bacterium
GAGATCCTTCTTGCCGACGAGCCTACCGGTGCGCTGGATACCACCACAAGTGTTCAGATCATAGAGCTTTTGAAGGAAATCTCCATGGAAAAGCTTGTTATCATGGTAACCCACAATCCGGATCTTGCGGAAGAATACTCAACCCGTATTATCAAGCTACTCGACGGCGAAGTAACCGACGATTCCAATCCCTATGAAGGCTCCGACGAAGCCTATGAAAACAAGGGGAAAAAGAAAAAAGAAAAGAAACCTTCCATGTCTCTTTTCACCGCCCTTACCCTTTCTACCAATAATTTGATGACAAAAAAGGGCAGAACACTTCTGACCTCTTTTGCAGGTTCTATCGGTATTATCGGCATTGCTCTGATCCTTTCTCTTTCCAACGGTATCAACGCATATATTAACAGCGTACAAGAGGAGACCCTTTCCAGTTATCCTATAACCATTCAAGCTGAAAGCGTTGATATGACAGCTCTGATGACAACGCTGATGGGGATCCGTCAGGAGGATGAGAAGAACCGTCATGAGCTTGACGCGGTGTATTCCTCAAGTGTTATGCACGAAATGGTGAACTCTCTTAACAGCGCACAAGTAGAGACCAACAACCTTACGCTGTTTAAAGAGTTTCTTGACTCCGATGAAGAAATTCAAGAATATATATCTAACATTCAGTATTCTTATGATCTGAACATGAGCATCTTCACAAAAGATGCCAACGGAAAGATCATCCAAAGCGATATGGAAGAAATGATGAATGCCGTGTTCGATGGAATGGGATTCGGCTCTGAATCTCTTTCTAATATGTCATCTTCCGGTCCTGCACAAAGCTTCGGCTTTGGATCCATTTCTCTTTGGCAAGAAATGCTTCCCGGAGAAGATGGCAAAGGAATCAGTCACTTAATGGAAGAGCAATACGATCTTCTCTACGGTTCTTGGCCCAAGGAATATAATGAAGTAGTTTTGGTCGTAGATAAAAACAACGAGATCAGTGATGCGATTCTTTGCGGCTTGGGTCTGAAAACGACCGATGAGATCATTTCCGAAATGAAAGCCTCTCAAAAGGGCGAAGTGCTCGACACCACAAAAAGGTCCTGGTCTTATGAAGACATTTGTAAAAAGGAATTTAAGGTATTTCTCCCAAGTGAGCTCTATCAAGAGAATGCAACCGGAAGCTTTACCCTTCTGACCGAAACAGAAAACGGTGTTGATTTTCTTTACAAAGGTGAAAAAGGCATTGATTTGAAAATCAGCGGTATTATTCGCATTAAAGACGATGTAAACTCTCAGTTAATGACAGGCGCCCTTGGCTACAGCTCCGATCTGACCTCTCACCTTCTTGAAAAAATCAAAGAAAATGACCTGATCCAAAAGCAAACCGATTCTCCCGATCAGGATATTCTCCTCGGTCTTCCCTTCCTACCCGAAGATTATGAAGAACCGACTAATGAAAAGAAAGCATCGGATTTCACCGAATATGCAAATGCACTGGACAGCGAAAAATCGGCTGAAATTTATACTGCCATCGCATCTACCCCCTCTCAAGAATATATTGATATGACCGTTGAAAACCAGCTTGGAAATCTTGACCGACAGGAAATCGAGGCAATGGTAATTCAAAACCTTTCCGAAAGCGAAAAGGAGGATGTGGATACCTCTTACATCAAGGATTATATTTCCAAAATGAGTGACGAAGAGCTTTACAGCAATGTGAAGGATGCAATGGAAAAAGCCATTGCAGAGCAGTATGCCGCGGAAGTTAAAAAGAATCTTGCCGCTGTCCCTGCTATGCAGTTATCCATGATGCTGAAGGATTCCCTTTCAAAACCCCTAGAACAAGGCGGTTATTCCGAAGAACAAAAGGCAGAATTTTATGACTTGTATATGCCTCCCGTTTATTCGGAAAGCTCTTTGGAAAAAAATCTTAGCCTCCTGGGTGCAGTAAAGAAAGAAAGCCCAAGTGTAATCAATATTTACACCGATACATTTGAAAACAAGGACAGCATTGCTGACTGCATCCGCGAATATAACCTTAGTAAAGATGAAGAAGATAAGATCGAATATACGGATATTGCGGCTATGATGATGAGCGGTATCGCTACCATTATCAATGCAATTTCTTATGTTTTGATCGCTTTCGTTTCCATATCTCTTGTGGTCTCCTCCATTATGATCGGTATCATCACCTACATTTCCGTTTTGGAAAGAACAAAAGAGATCGGTATTCTCCGTGCCATCGGCGCTTCCAAAAAGGATATTTCACGGGTTTTCAATGCAGAAAGCATTATTGAAGGATTTGCAGCAGGAATCCTCGGAATCGGAATCACGCTGCTTTTGATCATTCCGATCAACATTATTATCCGCCATCTGACAGGCATTTCGACCCTGGGCGCACAGCTTCCTCCCGGTGGTTATATTTTGATTTTGATCAGTGTCCTCCTTTCCTTTATCGCAGGCCTTGTTCCTGCCAGAATCGCAGCGAAAAAAGACCCTGTGGAAGCACTCAGAACCGAATAAAAAAAGTCCTCTGCTTTTGCAGAGGATTTTTTTCGTAAAGCGAAAAAAATGCGAATTTTTTGTGACATTTATTTTGACAAACAGGTTTGCATATGTTATAATTATTATCGGTATAACTATATATATAATTCATTATCTTTCAAAGGGGGTATTTTCCTTATGAAAATGATTTTTGCGATTGTTAATAACGATGATGCAAATGAAGTAATGAAAGCTCTGAACAAAGAACAGATCTTCGTTACCAAGCTCGCCTCCACCGGTGGTTTTCTCTCCAAAGGTAATACCACCTTTATTTCCGGTGTAGAAGATGACATGGTTGAAAAAACCATCGCTGTCATTAAGGAACACTCAAGAAGAAGAACCCAGATCATGCCTGTAGATTATGCACAGTATAACCCCGGTATGACTGCTTACCCCGTTGAAATTACCGTCGGCGGTGCTACCGTCTTCGTTTTGGATGTAGAGCGTTTTGAAAAACTGTAACTCTATGCAGTCTCCCATTGTTGAAAACAAAACTCTGCTTCACGCTCTTTTTTCCGCTATCAGACAAAACCATGTTGCAGGATGCTATATCATCGAAGGCTTGGAAGGCACCGGCAAGCTTACTGTTTCGCGCTATATTGCCGCCGCTCTTTGCTGCTCAAATCCGCAGCAAGATGCTATGCCTTGTCTTTCCTGCCACAGCTGCAAGAACATCCTCATCGGAAACCATGTGGATGTGATCGAACTTAAGCCTGAAGAGGAAGGAAAAAACATTACCGTTTCCCAGGTTCGTGAAATGCTGCGAAGTGCCCACAATTCCACAACGGAAAGTGATTGGCGCGTCTTTATCATTGAAGATAGCCAGAACATGAAAAAGGAAGCACAAAAGGCGCTGCTGAAAAGCATTGAAGTGCCGGGGAAAATCACAGTCTTTTTTCTTCTTTCAACGGATAAGACA
>JAZUOK010000002.1:0-13534 GCA_045604665.1 Eubacteriales bacterium
AAGCCCTGGAGGTGGCAAAATGATTACCAAACGAATTATTCCCTGTCTTGACATAAAAAACGGGAGAGTGGTCAAGGGGACCAATTTTCAGGGGCTTTCCGATGTTTCTTCTCCCATTGAGCTTGCAAAACTCTATTCCGATTCCGGTGCAGATGAGCTTGTGTTTTACGACATTACCGCATCGGCAGAGGGGAGAGGGCTCTTTACCGATGTTCTCCGGGAAGTTGCTTCCCAAATCTTTATCCCCCTCACCGTTGGGGGCGGAATCAATACGGTAGAGGATTTCGACCGGGTTTTAAAATGCGGTGCGGATAAGGTAAGTGTCAATTCCGGTGCCATCCGAAACCCGAATTTGATCTACGAAGCCGCACAAAAATACGGTAGCCAGTGCGTGGTCCTTTCTGCGGATATTAAGCGCGTGGACGGCCGGTTTTGCGTTTTTGCCAAAGGCGGAAGAGAAAATACGGGAATGGAAGCCATCTCCTGGATACGCCGCGGCGTGGAAATGGGCGCAGGGGAAGTGGTGGTCAATTCCATTGATACGGACGGGGTGAAAAAAGGCTTTGATATTGAAATGCTGCAAAAGGTTGTGGAAAGCGTAAATGTACCTGTGATCGCATCGGGCGGTGCAGGGTGCGAGGCGCATTTTTCCGATCTTTTCCGAAAGATTCCCACCATAGATGCGGCGCTTGCGGCATCGGTATTTCACTTCGGGCAGATCAAAATTCCCCAACTGAAACAAATGCTCGCAAAAGAAAATATCATTATGAGGGTTTAAAGGGGAAAATCATGTTGAAATTTTTGGTTTTTGCTGATTTTCACTACAAAAAGGGAATGTATACTCCGTCCGTTTCCGATCTTGAAAAAATTCTCAAGCGTGCTCACGACGAGGGAGCGGAATTTGTGATTCATCTTGGAGATTTCAGCAACGACTACAAGGGCTCTCCCGAAATTGTTGATGCGTACCTGAATAACCCTTACGCGCTTCCTGTTTACGGCGTATTCGGAAATCACGAACTGGAATCAAAAAATCTGATGTCCTTTGTAACGCCGCGACTTTGTAATCGTAAAGTGATTTGGGGTGAGGGGGAAAGAGTTGCCTATTGGAGTACCGATGTGGGAAAATTCCGTCTGATCGGACTGGATACCAACTATTCCCGTCGTCCCGACGGTGTGTGGGAGCATAATCTCGATTGCAGCTCCGGTGCAAGAAGCGGCAATGTGGATTATAACAATTTAGGGCCCGAGCAGCGAGCGTGGCTTTTTGAAACCGTAAAGGATGCGGCAGAGAAAGGAAAAAAGGTTCTGACCTTTTCTCACGCAGGCTTTGCAGGTACCTTCCCCTCCTCTTCCGATCACAAAGAGGTGCGAGAAATTTTTGCAGCCTTCCCCGGCACGGTGATCCTTGCCACCAGCGGACACCTTCATACCGACCATTTTGATGTGGTGGAAAATATTGCTTATTGGGATGTGAATGTGACCATCAACGGCGGATGGCGTCCTCACGACAACTATCACTATACCGATGATATGACATTCCTCTTTCAGGACTATGATGAAGAAGGAAAGCCCAAGGGTGAGGTGTACGAAAGAGCGATGAATTCTTTCGGTTCTTCTGCCAGAAGCACCTGGTTTTTCACCGAGCCCCTTTCTGCTATCGTCACTGTGACCGAAGAAGGAGAAATCGAGATCAAAGGGTCTGAAACGCAGTGGCTTTACGGCATCACCCCGGATTGGACGGAATCGGGAATGGTTCCTTATATTTCCTCTCACAAAATAAAACTTGATCTTCCAAAATAAGAAAGGCACAAAAAATGTTTGATATTGAAAAATTGAAATTCGACGAAAAAGGACTGATTCCTGCTGTAGTGGTGGATTCGGTTACCAAAAAAGTACTCACGGTAGCCTATATGAATAAAGAAAGTCTGAACATTTCCATGGAGAAGGGGCTTACCTGTTTCTGGAGCCGTTCCAGACAAGAACTTTGGCTCAAAGGGGAGACCAGCGGAAACTTTCAGCATATTGTCAGCATTACAGCCGATTGTGATGGGGATGCGCTTGTGGTTGCGGTGGAAAAGGACGGCCCCGCTTGTCATACCGGCTCGGATTCTTGCTTTGTAAATCCTGTTTGGCAAAGCGAAGAGAAACAGGAATTTTCTCTTTACGGACTTTATGATATGCTTCTTGACCGACAAAAGACTCGCCCCGAAGGCTCTTACACCACCTACCTTTTTGAAAAAGGGATCGATAAGATCCTGAAAAAAGTTGGAGAGGAATGCACCGAGGTGATCATTGCAGGAAAAGCCGATGATAAGAAGGAAACCATATACGAGCTTGCGGATCTTGCTTATCACGCAATGGTTTTGATGGTACAAATGGGCATCCGTGTAGAGGAGGTCCACAAAGAGCTTGCCTCCCGTCACATCATCGACCATAAGGTAAAGCAGGAAAAAATGACAAAATAAAAAAAGAAAAACCGTCGGTTCACCGACGGTTTTTTGTTGGAGTTTTTACGGCAAAAGTTCGTCAATGCTTTCAAAAAGCTCAGAATCGATTCCTTTTGCTTCCTTTTCCAGTTCCGATTTAATATAATCATAGGATTTTTGATCCAGGTGCTTTACAAGGTCCGGATATTTTCCGCTTTCAAGATCCGCAAGGACCAAGGCGTACTGTTTGTTTTTCAGGTGATGCAGCAATTCCTCGTATTTACCGGAGGCAAGTTCAGTCAGGAAGGGCTTATATTCTTCCCCGAGAAGCTTTGTAAGAGCAGGAATGAAGCCGGAAACCATACGGGAATAGTTTCCGCCTATCAGATCGGTAGCCAGGGAAACAAATTCGGACAGGTCCTTAAATTCTGTTCCGAGAGCGGTGTTCACCACGGGAAGGATCATTCCGAACATAGAGGTGATCAGAATAGAGAAAAGAAGGAAGGAAGCGATGGCGTGTACCGTGATATAGGCAAGCTTTGCTCCTGCATAGTTTTTGATGGTTTTGTTTTTGCCGGCGAAGACAAAAATAAGCGCGGCGATCCATCCTAAAACGGGGATAGCGAAAAGGACGATCATTCCGAAAAATGCCCAAAAGCTGACCGGCTTTTCTTTTTCTTCCGGGAAAGAGGGCTCTTTTGCCGCAAAGAAATTTTGCTCGGTGTTTTCCGCGGGGGTTTCTTTTTCTACGACAGCTTCTTTGTATTCATCCATTTCGTGATCTCCTTTTTGTTTTGATTTTAGAAAAAGCCACATTTGTTTTGCAAATGTGGGTTTCGTGGTGGAGCATAGGGGACTTGAACCCCTGACCCCCACACTGCCAGTGTGGTGGGCTCCCAACTGCGCTAATGCCCCCTAAGATTAAGGGCAATGTATCATAACAAAAGGGAAAAAGCAATATTTTTTCAAAAAAATTCAATTTTTTCTTGTTTTCCGGGCTCTGAAAAGATGAAGAAGCGCTGTGATAAAACTGATACCGATGGCAAGACCTAAGGTCGTATAAAGGGTCTGAAGACCGAATCTTTGAACAAGAACAAGATTTTTTTCTACCACCGCCTCCATGGTACGGTACAAAGAGCCGCCGGGGATCAGGGGAATGAGAGAGGTAATGTAAAAAACGGTAGCAGGGGATTTTAAAAGCCTTGCCAGAAATTCCGAATAGATCTGGCATATTGCACCTGCTATAAGGCTTGAGATGAAAATACCTGCATCAAAAAGATGAAAGGGGATCTGATAAAAAAGACAAACGATAAGGCCACCTAAAGCCACGGGAAAAATATTCTTGCGGCGCACATTGAATACCATGGCAAAGCCAAAGGAGCCGAAAAAGGAAGTGATCAGTTCAGTAAGGATCGTATTCATTTTATCACCTCCCGCAAAGCATCATGGCAAGGACAAAGCCTGCTGCGAGACTTGCTGCCCAAAGAACACATTCCAAAAGCTTTGTAAAACCGGAAATGGTGTCTCCCACCAAAATATCACGCACGGACATGGTGGTGGCGATTCCGGGAATCAAAAGCATTATGTCGCCGATCATGATCATATCCACATGCAAAGGGAGAAAGGGAAAAATCTTTGCCGCAAAACAGATGCCGATGCCCGTAAGAAAAGATGCAGAGAAGAGGAAAAACGCCTTGTTCGGAAAAAACGAAGCGATCTTTTCCTGAAAGAAGCAAATCAGAAGGCCGAAAAGAGCGCTGAAAAAGCCATCAAAAAGGTTACCCCCGAAAAAGATGGCAAAGGCGCCTGCCGCCAATGCACTGCCCAAATATAATTTTCGGGAAGAGCATTTTTCTTTGCAGATCATTTTCAGCTTTGCATCAAGCTCTTCCACAGGGAGAGGGGCTACGGTGCATTCTCTGCTGAGGGCATTGAGCTTTCTCAATTTGTCAAAATTGGTACCGCTTTTTTCTATTCGTCTGGATCCGGTATACTCTCCTTCGGGGAAGCGAAGTGTCAAAACAAGGCTGGATGTGATGGCAAACGCATCCGTTCGCGCGGCACCGTAGGAGATGCCCATACGGGAAAGGGAATCTTCCACACGGCCGATCTCCGCACCGGAGGAAAGCATTGCTTCTCCGAAATCCAAAAACACGGAAAGAAGCGCACTTTTATTATTCTGTTCCATTTTTTCTCCAAAACAAAAAATCTTGTTTCTATTATAACGAAACAAAACAAAAAGTAAAAGTGGGTATTTTTATTTTTTTTCGTAAAGCTTTCGGCAGAAAAGCTTTTTATCCAAAAAAATTGCTTTTTTGAAAGGAAAGAGGCCCGGAAAGAGAAGAACCAAGGGGAATTTTTTGCATATATTAACATCGATAAGGCTTCTTTGAAACTGAAAAAAATGCTCTGGATCGGAGTGTGTCGCAAAAGCCAAAAAATTCAGGGAAATCCTTGACAATACTGCCTTTTTATGATACTCTTAACAGAAGATAGAGGCGCACTTTTCTATGAGTAACTTTTTCTTTTTGGTTGCCGAAGCCGAGGAAGCGAAAGGAGTAGGTGCCGAAGCGGTTTTCTTTTTCGGCAAAGAGGCTTGCTGGCAGCTGGGAATAAGATCTCAGGTGTTGTCGCAGTAATGCGGAGAGCTATCCGACTTCCCAAGGGATATTTTTTGCGTTTTATTGGAGTTGGTAGCTGTTTTGCAGCTGCCGATTTTTTTGGAAATTTTCAGAGAGAGGGAACAACATGAAAAAAACACTTTTTCTTGGCGCGGCTACCGCGATCGTCACGCCTATGACATCTACCGGCGAAGTAGATTACGATAATTTCGCCAAGCTGATTGAGTTCCAGATCCAAGGTGGCATCAGCGCTCTTGTGGTTGCAGGTACTACCGGCGAAGCTGCGACCCTTTCCACCGAGGAGCATATCGAGGTGATCCGTTTTGCTGTGGAAAAGGCCGCAGGCAGAGTTCCCGTAATCGGCGGAACCGGTTCCAATGACACCGCTTACGGTGTGGAGCTTACCCGACTTGCCTGCAAAACGGGGATCGATGGCCTTCTGATGGTTACCCCTTACTATAACAAAGCAACCCAAAACGGTCTGTATGAGCATTTTAAGGCAATGGCTGATGTGGCAACCTGCCCTGTTATTCTGTACAATGTTCCTTCCAGAACCGGTTGCAACATAAAGCCCGAAACGGTTCTCCGTCTGTCCGAGCATCCTATGATCGTAGGCATCAAGGAGGCCAGCGGCGACCTTTCTCAGGTTGCTACCCTTGCTGCTCTCTGCGGAGATAAGATCGATATTTATTCCGGTAACGACGACCAGATCCTTCCCATTCTTTCTTTGGGCGGTAAAGGCGTTATTTCCGTTTTGTCAAACCTTCTTCCCGGTGAGACCGATGCGATCTGCCGCAAGTTCTTTGACGGAGATCTGGAGGGTGCAAAGAATCTTCAGCTGAAATACCTTCCCCTGATCCATCTGCTCTTTTGCGAGGTCAACCCAATTCCTGCAAAGGCTGCAATGGCAAAAATGGGCTTCGGCGAAAATTACCTTCGTCTCCCCCTGACCCCTATGGAAGCGGGCAACTATGAAAAACTCATTGAGGAAATGAAAAAACAAAAGATTGTCTTTTGAGGTGAAACAATGTTAAAGGTTATCAAATTCGGCGGTACCAGTCTTGCCAGTGCAGATCAGTTCCGCAAGGTGGCTGAAATCGTAAAGGCTGACAAGAGTCGCCGTTATGTGGTGGCATCTGCTCCCGGAAAGCGTTTTTCCGAGGACATCAAGGTGACAGACCTTCTGCTCTCCTGCTACCGCTTGGCAAAGGAAGGGGAATCTTTTGACGCTCCTTTTGAGCAGATTCGCGCACGCTTTAACGAGATCATTAGTGATCTTGGAATCGATTTTAGCTTGGAAGAGGAGTTTTCCGAGTTTTACGAGAGAGTTCGCAAGGGTGCCAGCGAAGCGTATATCGCTTCTCGCGGAGAGCATTTTAATTCGCGTATTCTGGCAGCGTTTCTCGGTATTCCGTTTATTGAAACGGCAAAGGGTATTATTTTTGATCAAAACGGAAAGCTTTTGGAAGAAGAAACCAACGAAAAATTGGGTGCGCTTTTGAGAAAGCAGCCTCGCGCGGTGCTTCCCGGCTTTTACGGTGCTACCGAGTATGGCGATATCCGTATTTTCTCCCGTGGCGGCTCCGATATTACAGGTTCCCTTGCCGCACGCGCCATTAAGGCGGATCTTTATGAAAACTGGACGGATGTTTCCGGTCTTCTTATGGCAGATCCCCGTATTGTAGAAAATCCCAAGGCAATTGATGTGGTTACTTACCGTGAGCTTCGCGAGCTTTCCTATATGGGTGCAAGTGTTCTTCACGAGGATGCTATTTTCCCCGTACGCAGAGAGGGGATCCCGATCAATATTCGTAATACCAATGCACCTGAGGATGTAGGTACCATGATCGTAGAGCAGGCTGAAAAAGGCGGCTCTGTGGTAACCGGTATTGCCGGTAAAAAAGGCTTCGGTGCCATTTACATCGAAAAGGGCATGATGAACAACGAATTGGGCTTTGGCAGAAGAGTCCTTTCTGTTTTGGAGGAAAGAGGAATCAGCTTCGAGCATTTCCCCAGCGGTATCGATACCATGACCGTTGTGGTAGAACGCGGTGCGCTGGTAGGCCATGAAAATGAACTGATCCACGCCCTTCAAAAGGCTGTTCACCCCGACCGCATTCATCTGGTAGAGGACCTTTGTCTAATCGCTGTGGTGGGTAGAGGTATGATCGCTTCTCCCGGTACGGCAGCAAGGCTCTTTACCGCTCTTGCCAAGGAGAATGTAAATATTCGTATGATCGATCAGGGCTCCAGCGAGTTGAATATTATCGTGGCACTGGACGAAAAGGATTACGAGAAGGCAATTCGCGCCATCTATTCTGCATTTAATTCCTGAAAGACAAAGAAAGATAAGCAGTTTATGATTTGTAAAAACTTAAAGCTTGAAGAAGGACGACTTCTTTTTGCCGGAAGAGATCTAAGAGAGATCGCCGATTTTTACGGTACTCCCCTTTATTTGATGGATGAGGACCGTATTCGGGAAAAGTGCCGCATTTATAAGAGTGCAATGCTTGAGGCCTTCGGTGAAAATGCCACCCCTTTGTACGCAGGCAAAGCCTGTGCCTTCCGCAGAATGTATCAAATTATGCAGGAAGAAAAGATGGGTGTGGAAGTGGTTTCCTCCGGTGAGATCTACACGGCAAAAAGCGCAGGTGCTGACCTTTCGGAAAGCTATTTCAACGGCAACAACAAGACCGATGAAGATATCCGTTTCGCCATGGAGTGTGGCGTAGGTTATTTTGTAGTGGACAATGAAGAAGAGATCGATGCCATTGACCGCGTGGGAGAAAGCATTGGCAAAAGCCAAAAGATCCTCCTTCGCATTACCCCCGGCATCGATACCCATACCTATGAAGAAATTGCCACCGGTCAGGTGGATTCCAAGTTTGGCTCTGCCATTGAAACGGGCCAGGCAATGGCCATTACCAAAAAGGCTCTTTCCTCGAAAAGGGCACTTCTTGTAGGCTTTCAGTGCCATGTAGGCAGTCAGGTGTTTGATTCCGATACCTTTATCCGTTCCGCCCGTATTATGATGGAGTATCTTTCTGCTGTGAGAGAGGAAACGGGCTTTGTGGCAAAGCAGCTATCTCTCGGCGGCGGTTACGGCGTTCGTTATACCGAGGAAGATCCCGAGATGGATCTTCGAGAAAACATTTTGCAAGTGGGAGAAGAAGTAAAGTCCCTTTGTAAGAAGTATCATTTCCCACAGCCGAAAATTCTTCTTGAGCCGGGCAGAAGCATCGTTGCCGATGCAGGCCTCACCCTTTATTCCGTAGGTACGGTGAAGCGTATTCCCGGATATAAGAATTATGTTTCCGTAAACGGCGGTATGACCGACAACCCCCGATTTGCCCTTTACGGTGCAGTACATACGCCTGTTCTTCCCGAAAAAATGGATGAAGAAATGGATATGGTCTGCTCTGTGGTAGGTGCTTGCTGCGAAAGCGGTGATATTATTTGCGAGGGAGCGCGTCTTCCTTCTTCCGTGAAGAGAGGGGACCTTCTTGCGGTTCTTACAACCGGTGCGTATAACTATTCTATGGCATCCAATTACAACCGTATGTTAAAGCTTCCTGTTGTTATGCTCAGCGGCGGTAAGGATTATGTAGCCGTTCGCAGAGAAACCTTTGAAGATCTGATCTCTTGTGATCTGTAAAAGAAAAAAAGAACCCGATTGAGGCACACTTCGTAAGGAAGTGTGCCTCAGTTATATTCGCCTGACGGCGAGTTATATTGCTTCGCAGTTATATGATGCTACGCATCGTGATATTGTCCTGCGGACAGTTTATGGGCGAATATAATATAACGAAAGCCGCAAGGCTTTCCTATAACTTGACCGCAGGGCAAATATCACTGCAAACTTTTAGTTTGCAATATCACTTTACCTGCCGAGAATGATATTCTTTATTTTCAGCAGTATTTACCTTTCTCAAAGTATGTAACCCACTATGACACTTTCACCATCTGAAAGTGTCATTCTTTCTTGTATAGAAAAACGGAGACTGCTTCTTTACGAAGCATCTCCGTTGCGGGTTCTTTTTTTAGTCTTTGTTTTCTTTTAAATCGCCAAGTGCACTGCGAACAGAAGCAATTACAAAAGCGGAAAAGGTACAGGAAGTACCGCAAATGGCATTTTCTACTTCCTCAATCAGATCGTTTGGAAAACGAATAGTCTTATTTGTAGTGGGTGAAACGGAAGGAATTTTAAATTTTCCCATAATAACCTCTCTTTGCTTTTTATACCAAAAATAGTTCGAGCAGAAAGACCGTAGCACAAGAAATACAGGCAACGGGGAAAAGCCCTGCCCCGAACCAGGCGGACAAAATGCCGATTACAAGGGCAATACCACCTGCCAGGGGAGAACGGGTTGCCTCTAAAATCGCAGGGAAGGTCATAACCGCGAGCGTTACATAGGGAACATAATACAAAAAGGAATGAACAAATTGGCTTTTGATGGGTTTACGAATGAGTGTCAGAGGCAGGGTTCGGATCAGATAGGTAACACCTGCCATAATCAGAATATAGATATAAGTGTTATGCATCCGGCTCCTCCTTTTTTGCCTTGACAGGGAAGAAGAAGGCACCGAGGGCTGAGATCACAAGAGTCAAAATGATGGTACGGCTTCCCTCGGAAAGGGTGTTGAGATAGGGAAGATAACGGAAAAGGGCACTGAAAAGAAAACCGATGCCCACAAGAAGTGCGATCACACGGTTTTTCCTTGCAGGGGGAATGATAATGGCAAGGAACATGCCGTAAAGGGCAACACTCAAAGCGGAAACGATTCTTAAAGGCAAAATATTTCCTGCAAGAATACCAAGAGATGTGCCGATTGCCCAAGCAGGCATAGCCACGGTCATAGCGCCGTAGTGATAAGGGGGTGAGGTTGCTCCCTCTCGAGCGATGGAAATACCGAAGATTTCATCGGTCACCGCAAGGCCCATCAGAAGGCGGTGTAAAAGGCCTGTTTTGGGTGAGATGCGCTGCGCGAGGGCAAAGCTCATCAAAAGGTAACGGGCGTTGGTGATCAGGGTGATCAGCGCCATTTCCAGATAAGGGGCATTTGCACCGATCAAAAGAAAGCCTGCATATTCTCCTGCGGAGGCATTGTTTAAAATACTTGCAAGAAACCCTTGGAACGCATCAAGTCCTGCTCTTTTTGCAGCAATTCCAAGAGAAAAGGAAACGGCAAAATACCCAAGTGCAATGGGGATCCCGTCCCGAAGACCTTCCCGATAGGGAAGAGAGAAGATTTTCTTCATAGCCTTTCCTTTCTGAAAAAATGCAAAAGAAAAAAGCACTTCCTAAGAAGTGCTTTTTTGGTAGCGGAAGTCGGATTTGAACCAACGACCTGCCGGGTATGAACCGGATGCTCTAGCCAACTGAGCTATTCCGCCAAATGCATCCTTGCGGATAAAAATAAGTGGGGTGGATAATCGGATTCGAACCGACGACCTCCAGGGCCACAACCTGGCGCTCTAACCAACTGAGCTATATCCACCATAATGGCGTGCTTTGAGGGATTCGAACCCCCGACCTACTGCTTAGAAGGCAGTTGCTCTATCCGGCTGAGCTAAAAGCACATAGTGGAGCGGGTGAAGGGAATCGAACCCTCGTAATCAGCTTGGAAGGCTGGAATTCTACCATTGAACTACACCCGCGTAGCACTCGGCTTAAAAAGCCGCTCGAATATAGTACCACAAAGAGCCTTAATTGTCAATAACTTTTTGAAGAAAAAATCATCAAAATTTCCAGAAAAAGAGAAAAAAGCAGAAAAAATATTGAAAAAAGCCTTGACAAAGCGCCTTTCAAAGAATATAATATTTAGGCTATCTGGGTGTAGCGCAGATGGTAGCGCGCTACCTTGGGGTGGTAGAGGCCGTGGGTTCAAATCCCGCCACTCAGACCAGTAAAAGACAGGTTTTTTAAACCTGTCTTTTTCATTTTCAGGTTTTTATTTACAAGCTTTATGATTTGTGATAAACTGCAGGTGTTATGATTTTATTGTTTGTAAACGGAGAGAAAAATGAAACCATTTCAGGAAGGAAACATCTTCTACGCCTGTGGAACAGCTGTTGTTGTTCGTGAAGATACGCACGGAGAAACGCATGTTTATCGACAGTCCGATGGTTTTCGTCTCTCAAATGAGAATTTAAGAGGCGGTATTTTTTTCGGCGGCGGCAAGGGCGAATCTTTTTCTGACACGAACATAACAATGGAATCCGGCTTTTTAAGGGACCTTTACGGCGGCGGTGAAGGCGGCTCTGTTCAGCGCATAAAAATGACCCTTTTGGGGGGATTGATCGAACGGTATTTCTGCGGCGGCGGAATGGATGATTCGGTCGGGAGTGTGGAAATTTCAGCTTTGGGCGGTGTTATTCGCCACTCCTTTTTTGCTTTTGGCATGTCAAAGGGATGCGAGTGTGCCGATATTTTGTATGACGGTACCCTTTGCACCAATTTTCGACTGGGAAGCAAGCATTTAGATGCCGAGATCTTGGGCGAATCTCATTTTATAATGAAAAGCGGTCACATTTTTGATCTCGCACTCGGGGCAATGAATCAAAAGGGCAGAATGATCGGAGAAATTTACGGCGGTACCGTGGAGCAGAGGATTTCTGCCAGGTGCGCGCCCGAAAAGCTCCGTTTGAAACTTTATGAAAATATTTTTCAGCCCGACGGTCACGGAGGGTTTCTTCCCAGGCTTCCCGAACAGGTTCCGATCTCTTATCTTCCTAAAATAAAAAAAGAGGCACAAAAAAGCAAAAAAGGCAGTGATGGCTTCTTTTATGATACCGCTGAGGAAAAAGGAAAATTGGTTTTCCGCTTTTTCGGCTTGAGAAACCCCGATGTATCCCGAGAAGTTACTCCGTTTCCCGATTTTATCGGAGATGCTTTTCTCATATCTTTTCCCAACGGACAAACGATGCTTGTGGATACGGGAATGCCTTATGCTTACAGCGAAATTTTTGATTCCTTGAAGAAATTAAATGTAAGAAACATTGACTTTCTTATGGTAACGCATTCCCATATGGATCATATTGGCAATGCAGAGAAGATCCTTTCGGATTTTTCCGTTTCGGAGCTTTGGCTTCCTGATCTTGATATGGTTTTATCCGATGAAGAAGAAAAAATGGAAAAAGAAGTCCTTTTGACAGCAAAACAAAAGGGTGTTCATTTGAGAAAAGTGGGAAGAGGAGATCGAATTTTTGTGGGAGAAGGGGAGCTTTTTTCCGAAATTCTTATTCTGAACCCAAACCGTGGGGATAAAGATCTTACGGATCCTAACGGTGTTTCCATTGCCTGTAAAGTAACATTTCAAAATGGTTCTGCAATTCTCGGCGGAGATATTTCCGAGAGAGAGGAAAAGCAGATTCTTTGCGATTTTCCCCAAGAAATTGTGTGTGATCTCATTAAGCTTTCCCATCACGGGATCGTGTATCAAAATTGTTCTGCTTTTATGGAAGCCTGCGCTCCCAAAAAGGCGATCGTGCAAAATGCAAGAGATGAAGGTGCTTTTATTAAAATTACTTCTTTTGCGCTGGAAAAGGCAAACGGTTTTTCATCGGAGAATTTGTTTGTTACGGGAAAGCACGGAAAAATGAAAGCGGTTTTAAATGGGAAGAAAGATCAAATTAATGTGATAACAGAATTTTACCGATGACAAATTCCCCTTGATTTTGCGTTTTGTCTGTGATATAATCTCATCATCACGCGGGTATAGTTCAGTGGTAGAATGTCAGCTTCCCAAGCTGAAAATGCGGGTTCGATTCCCGTTACCCGCTCCAGAAAAAGAACCCGCTTTTGTCGTAGACAGAAGTGGGTTCTTTTTAATGAAATAAACACCTTTCGGGATTTTTGAAATTCGCTTTGGCATATAAGGGATTTGTTTTATTTCATATTGCACAGCATATTTCCGTATGCTATAATTAGCTAAATATGAATAGTTATGAGGTAATAAGAAATTGAATTTACTTGTGATCGACGGTCAAGGCGGCCAGTTGGGTTGTCAAATTATCAAAGCAATTCGCAGCAAATATAACGATATGCATATTATGGCAGTAGGAACAAATGCTGCCGCTACCACGGCGATGATCAAGGCAGGCGCGGATCAGGGAGCAACCGGTGAAAATCCTGCCATTGTTGCAAGCCGAAAAGCAGAGGTTATCATCGGGCCAGTCGGTATTGTGATTGCAGATGCACTTCTTGGCGAAATCACGCCAAAAATGGCAATCGCGGTGGGTCAGAGCCCTGCTGTAAGAGTTCTCATTCCAATCAATAAATGCGAAAATCTGGTTGCCGGAGTACCCAATCTTACAACCACAGCTCTGATCGATGATGCTTTGAATAAATTGCAGAAAATCATCGATAAAAGATGATCTTTGTCCTTGACAACCGAGCTTTTTTGTGATAGGCTCAATTCAGTTATTCAGAAGAATAATGTAGAACAGAAGTTCTTTTTCATATTTATTATTTTTTATGATACTAT
>JAZUOK010000003.1:0-8443 GCA_045604665.1 Eubacteriales bacterium
TCTTTACCTGGCTTATGGTTTTGCTTTTGGTGGTATCTGTCTTTATCATTATGAATACCATAAAGCTTGCGGTTTCCTCCCGAAAGGAAGAGGTTTCCATTATGCGCTATGTGGGTGCTTCCGGATTCTTTGTTGCTTTCCCCTTTGTTTTGGAAGGTATTCTTCTCGGTGGTGTCTCCTCCGGCTTTGCATACCTGTTCCTCTATTACATCTATAAGATCTTTGCTGTAAATATCCTCGGCGGTAGTGGGATTATTACCATTTTGCCCTTCTCGGGACTTGTGTGGGAGATTATTATCGCTTTCGCAGTTATCGGTATCGGACTTGGTGTGGTCGGCAGTTTGATCTCTTTGAGAAGGTATAACAAAGACTAAGAAAGGGGAATTGTTTCCTTGAAGAAAAAGATTACCGTCGGTACTTCTTTGATTGTCATGCTCCTCGCAGTCCTTCTTACATTCCAATTGACCTACAGCTTTGTGGGGATGGAATATCAGGCAAAGGTGGATACCCTTACCAAAACCCAAGCGGATTTTTCTCTTCTTGCCGAGGCTGATGTTTTGATCCGTGATAATTTTCTCGGAAAAATCGATGATGAGAAGATTGAAGACGGCATGATCAGAGGGTATATTTCGGAGCTTGAAGATGATTATTCTGTCTATCTGACGGCCGAAGAGTATACGCGCTACCAAAAGGAAAATGCATCCTCCGGAAACGGGATCGGCGTTCGTTTGACCTATGATACCCAAAAGAATCAGGTTGTTGTTTACAATGTGTTTGAATCTTCGCCTGCCCGGGAGAAAGGAATCCTGAAAGGGGATATTCTGACCAAGGTAAACGATCAAGAGGTTTCGGAAATTGGCTTTTACGATACTCTCGCTGCTTTGTCTGCGGAAGAAGGCACAAAGATCACCCTTTCCGTAAAACGGGAGATCGCAACGCAGGTGCTTGAGATGACCTTTGATCTGACTGTGGGAAAAGTAACCCCCAATAGCCTTGACTATGAGATCGTTGGTGATATGGGCTATATGCAGATCTTTTCTTTTGATGAGGGCTTTGAAAAGCAGTTTGATTCTGCCACAACTGCCCTGATGAAAGCTTCTGTTCAAGGAATTATTTTCGATGTGAGAAATACAGCCGGCGGCGATGCCTCTGCGGCTATCTATGCCCTGGATAAGCTTCTCCCGAAAGGGAATCTTGCCCATTCCTTGGACCAAAAAGGAGAAAAGAAAACTCTGAAAAGTGATGAAAACGCCATTGACCTGCCTTTTGCGGTTCTGGTCAATAAGAATACTGCATTTTCTGCGGAAATTTTCGCCGCTTGTATGAAGGACTACGGTGTAACGCTTGTGGGAGAAACCACCTACGGAAAAAGTCTGGAGCAAAAAGCCATACCTTTGACGGGTGGTTCGGCGCTTCTTCTTTCCGGTAAAGCATATACACCGCCTACCTCTCCTTCTTTTGAAAATGTAGGGATTGAGCCCGATATTATTTGTGAACTGGGTGCGCCCAATCTTTATCTTTTGGAGCATGAAGCAGATGCCCAATTACAGGAAGCGTATCGCTGTGTTATGAATTATTAAGTATTTTAGGAGAATATAATGAAAAAAAGCAAAAGACTGATTTGCCTTTTTCTTTCGGTTGTTATGATCGTCTGTGCAAGTTTTTCTTTTGTCAGCAGTAGTGCAAAAACCTTAGGACAGCAAAAAAATGAGCTGAAGAGTGAACTTGCAGCTTTGAAAGCACAATCTGCGCAATTGAAAAGCCAGTACAACGCAGCAAAAAAAGATGTGAATGACCAAAAGCGTGCGATCAATCTGATTTACGATCAGATCGAAACATGTCAAAAGGAACTGGAAACCCTTTCGGCCCTGGTGGAGGAGTATACTGCTCTGGCGGCGGAAAAGGAGAAGGAAATTGATGCGCTGAACCAGCAGATGAATAAAAACTACGAGCTTTTTAAGGATCGTCTTGTTTTCGCACAGGAAAGCGGCAATATGAGCTATATCGATTTTATTCTCGGTTCTGCAGACCTTTCTGATATCATTTCCAGAACAGAGGTCATCAACGATATGTTTGAATATGACCGCAAGATCATTGAAGGCCTTTTGTCTGACCGTGAATCAATTGAAAAAGCAAAGGCGGAAGTGGACCTTGCTTTGGAAAATTGTGCCGCCAAACAGAAGGAATACGACGGAACGCTGGCAGAGCTTCGCGCTATGGAAAGTGAAGCCACGGAGAAGTTGAAGCAGCTTCAGCATGATGCGGAAGCTACGCAAACAGCCTTGAACCGTTCGGAAGCTGCGAGAAAAGAAGCAGAAAAGAAATTGAATGCCGTTATGGAAGAAATCGCAAGGCAGTCTCAAGGTACCTTCTCAGGAACCTTTATCTGGCCTCTTCCCGTAACATTCCCCGGCTACATTACCCAAAAATACGGTGTGGGTGGACATACCGGTCTTGATATCGGTGTAGGTGGCGCAAACAACGGAAAAATTCCGGCACTTGCCATTGCTTCGGGTACGGTTGTGGATTGCGGCGCGATCATTCATTGGAGTTATGGAAATCTCGTAATTGTGGATCACGGTGGCAAATATCTGTCATACTATGCTCATCTGGATTCCATTTCCGTAACCAAGGGACAGCATGTTGCCCAAGGTCAGCAGATCGGTAAGGTCGGTAATACCGGCAACAGCACAGGCCCACATCTTCACATCGAAATTTATGAGCCCGTGGGGGACGGTGTTAACAGTAGAAGAGCTGACCCCCAAAAGTACATTTCATACCCCAGATAAATAAAATAATAATTAATTTAAGAGGAGTTTATAAAAATGGCATCAAAACCTACTTTTGTTACCGCTGAAGGCTTGCAGAAACTGAAGGATGAACTTGAATATCTGAAGGTTACCAAGCGCAAAGAAGTTGCAGAAGCTCTGAAACAGGCAAAAGCGTTTGGCGATCTTTCCGAAAACAGCGAATACGACGAAGCAAAGAATGAACAGGCGGAAGTGGAACGCCACATTGCCGAGCTGGAGGATATTCTTGAAAATTACGAACTGATCAAATCCACCGGCAAAAAGAACAAGATCCATGTTGGTTCTTCTGTAAAGGTATACGATATCGAGTTTGATGAAGAGATCGTTTATACCATCGTCGGTTCTACCGAGGCAGATCCTTTGGCAAACAAGGTCAGTGACGAATCTCCCATCGGAAAAGCACTTCTCGGTGCTTCCGTCGGCACAGAAGTACAGGCGGACACCCCCGGCGGTGCTGTAAAGATGAAAGTGCTTGAAATTCTCTAAAAGATAAAGATAAGGAAAAAATACTATGGACCAGAATGTACAGAATGTGCAGGAAGAAAATTTCAGCGAACAGGTAGCGATCCGTCGCGAAAAACTCTTTGAATTGCAAAAACAGGGTAAAAACCCTTATGAAATTACAAAATTTGATTTTAATGCGTACAGTGCAGACATCAAAGCCGAATATACCGAAGGCCAGGAAAGACAGGTGCGCATTGCAGGCAGAATGCTTAGCCGCCGCATTATGGGTAAGGCTTCCTTCTGTAACCTTGCCGATGAAAAAGGGAATATTCAGCTTTATGTAAAGCGTGACGATGTTGGGGAAGAGGACTACGCCGCATTTAAAAAATGGGATATCGGCGATATTATCGGTGTGGAAGGTTTTGTGTTTGTTACCCGAACGGGCGAAGTTTCCGTCCATTGCCAAAAAATTACCCTTCTTTCCAAATCTCTGATTCCTCTGCCCGAAAAATTCCACGGTCTGACCAATACGGATATGCGCTATCGTCAGAGATATGTAGACCTCATTGTGAATCCCGAGGTAAAGGATGTTTTTTACAAGAGATCTGCTATTTTGAAGGAAGTGCGCGCATATCTTGATTCCAAGGGATTTTTGGAAGTGGATACTCCCATCCTCGTTCCTATGGAGATCGGCGCAGCGGCACGCAGCTTTGCTACGCACCACAACACCCTTGATATGGATATGTATCTTCGTATTGAAACCGAACTTTATCTGAAGCGCCTCATCGTCGGCGGTATGCACAGAGTATACGAGGTTGGCAGAATCTTCCGCAACGAAGGTATGGATACCAAGCATAACCCCGAATTTACCACGGTAGAGCTTTACCAGGCGTTTACCGATTATTACGGTATGATGGATCTGGTTGAAGAGCTTTACAAGGGCCTTGCCGATAAGATCTGCGGCAGCCGCAAGATCACCTATCAGGGTAAGGAGATCGATATGGGCCATTGGGAAAGAATGACCATGGTCGATGCAGTGAAAAAATATGCCGGTGTGGATTATCATAGCTGGAAGAGCGACGAAGAAGCAAGGGCATGTGCAAAGGAGCATCATGTGGAGGTTCCTGCAGATGCTACCTGCGGAACCGTTCTCATTGAGTTCTTTGACGCCTATGTAGAAGAAAAATTGATCCAGCCTACCTTCATCTACGACTATCCCGTGGAAAACAGTCCCTTGGCAAAGAGAAAGCCCACCGATCCTCGCTTTACCGAGCGCTTTGAATACTTTATCAATGCAACGGAATTTGGCAATGCCTTCTCCGAGCTCAATGACCCCATTGACCAGAAGGAGCGTTTTGAAACACAGGTGGCAGCAAAACGCGCTGCAGAGCCTGATACCAAAGCAGAAGTGGACTACGACTATGTTACCGCAATGGAATACGGTATGCCCCCCACGGGCGGCCTCGGCTTCGGTATCGACCGACTTGTAATGCTCCTTACCGACTCTGCCTCCATCCGCGATGTCCTCCTTTTCCCCACAATGAAGCCAATCGACTAAATCCGGAGGTAACATAGATGCAAAAGAAGCTTTACAAATCGGGCACTGACAAAAAACTCTGTGGCGTTTGCGGTGGCATTGCTGAGTATCTCAATATTGATTCCACCATCGTTCGCTTGATCTTGGTTTTGGCAGTTCTTTTTGCAGGAAGCGGCATTTTGGCGTACATTGTCGCCGCCTTGATTATGCCCGACAAGCCCGAGTAAACCATCGCACAAAATTTAAGCAAAACCGAAAAGGCCCTGTGACTTCAGTCACGGGGTATTTTTTGCAATTTAATTTGGATACAGAGTTACTGCATCATTTCCGTGTGCGCAAATGAATTCGTGCCTATATCAACCATCAGACAAAAAAGATTTTGTGTTTTAAAATGGAAACGAAGTGTTTTGAATCCCGGTAAAAAATGATTGCTATTTTTCTGTTTTGTGTTAAAATATGTGTAAAGATTTTTGGTTATGAGTTTTTGGAGTGAAAATGAAAACAATTAAAATTACCGTAATGCGGAAAGCAAGGTATGACGATCTGATCGAAAAATATGAAAATCCCATTGAGCACGCTTGTGATCTTGCGGAAGGACAAGTGTTCTACAGTGAAGGCGGACAAAAGCCGGAGGGCTTTTGTGATAGTGCATGGGAGAGCGTTTCTCCTTTTGTTATGACACTTGCTCACGGAGGAGAAAATTTTTACGATGGCTGGATGAAAAATCCAAAGTCAGCAATGATCTCCTGTAACGACGGCTTTCGTCCTGTAAGCTTTTTGATTGAAGTGTGCGCGGATCGCTAAAAGAAACACCTCTCTGATTCACAGAGAGGTGTATTTTTATTCAAAATATTTTGCAAGAGTGAGGTTGTGTTTAAATTCAAACCTCTTTTAGAGAATTTTTGTAAATCCTTTGATGCAAAATCCATTGACCAGCACACAAATAAGTGTGTCCCATTTGATTCCTTCAAAAATACCAAGCCCGAAGAAAAGAAAGGAAAAACCAACGAAAAGCTAGATTTTTATTTAGAAAAAATGAAGAGGAAATCAAAAAAACTATTTTCAAATTGAGAAAATCTTTGTATAATGTAGAAAAAGATAAGGAGGAATAAGAATGAAGGAAAAATGGAAGATTTTAACTGCTTTTTTCCTTATTCCGCTCCTTTTTGCTTCCTGTGCTGAAGGAGAAAGAGGACCTGTTTCAGCGGAGAGCGTCACAAACGGGAAAGAGGGTGAGCCTATTTCTTACGAGCAGATCACTGCCCAAGAGGCAAAAGAAATGATGGAAGACGAAACGGAATATATTATTATAGATGCTCGGACGGAAGCGGAGTTTTCAGAAGGGCATATTGAAGGTGCGATCCTTATTCCGGAATATGAAATTGCACACCGCGCCGAGAAAGAAATCCCGGATAAAGATACTTTGATTCTTGTTTATTGCCGTAGCGGCAGAAGAAGTAAGATCGCAGCAAGCGAGCTTGTAAAGCTTGGCTACACCAATGTGAAGGAATTTGGCGGCATTATTCACTGGCCATACGAGACCATAAAATAGAAATGCGGGAGAATGCATTATGAACAGACCCTATATTATTTGCCATATGGTCACCTCCATCGATGGAAAGGTTACGGGAGATTTCTTGTTTGAGCCCGAATGCGTGGGGGCTTGTGAGATCTACTACCGCATCAACCGAGGAAGAAAAGCCGACGGCTTTATTTGCGGCCGTGTAACCATGGAGGAGAGCTTTACAAAAGGGTGGTATCCTGATCTTTCAAGGTACAAGCCTGTGCAGCACCGCTCGGAAGTCAAGAAGGATTTTATTACGCATGACCTTTCCGGTTTTTTTGCCGTTGCCTTTGATACCCACGGAAGGCTTGGGTGGAAGTCAAATCGAATTTCCGATCCGGACAGGGACCCAGGCTATGACGGTGCACAGATCATAGAGGTTTTATCGGAAGATGTGGACGAGCGTTATCTCGGCTATCTGGAAGAGGTGCAGATCCCTTATATCTTCGCAGGAAAAAAGAGTATTGATATAGAGCTTGCTTTGTTCAAGCTAAAAAGCATCTTTGGCTGTGATACATTACTGCTTGAAGGGGGGAGTGAGATCAACGGTGCTTTTCAGCGAGCAGGTGCGGTGGATGAAATTAGCCTTGTTGTAACACCGCAGATTGCAGGGAAAGAGAGCAAACCGCTTTTTGCGGAAAGTGACAGGATGAATTTTATATTAGAAAAATCAGAAAGTGAAAACGGAAATCTGATTTTAAATTTCAAAAGAGAATGAAGAAAGAAGGAAAAGAAAATGAAAAAAATCAGTAGTGTTATTTGGGGAATCGTACTCATTGCAGCAGGTGCGATATTTGCGCTGAATGCGATGAATATCACCGATATTGACCTCTTTTTTGAGGGCTGGTGGACCCTTTTTATTATCATTCCCTGCACAGTAGGCCTTTTTACCGAGCGCGAAAAAACCGGAAATCTCTTTGGTATTGTTTTCGGCGTACTTCTCTTTTTGTGCTGTCAGGATATTGTAAGCTTCTCTAAGCTCTGGAAGTTTCTTGTGGCTGCTATTATTGTGATAGCAGGCCTAAAGATGGTTTTTTCGGGACTTTTCGGTAACAAGGCAAATGAAATGATCTTAAAAATGAAAAACGACGGGGGAGATCCCAAGGTAGGCTGCGCCACCTTCTCCGGCTGTAATATGAATTTCGACGGGGAAGTATTTGAGGGGGCGGAGCTTGCGGCAACCTTCGGTGGTGTAAAGTGCGATCTCCGCGGCGCTATCATCGAGAAAGACTGCGCTATTCGTGTAACTGCCATTTTCGGCGGTATTGATATTTTGGTTCCCGGAAATGTAAATGTAAAGGTTTCTTCCAACAGTATTTTCGGTGGTGTTTCCAATAAGACACAGGTCATCAAGGATGCTCCCACCATTTACATAAACGGTACTTGTATGTTCGGAGGTGTTGAAATCAAATGACTACCTTTCAAAAAGTAATTCAGTATTTGGCAATTGCCTTTGCGATTCTTCTCACTGTTTCCATTATCGGCGGTATTTTCAGCACAGTTGGGCTTTTTGGACTCATTTTTGATGAAGAAACCGTGATGGAAGAAGTAGAAAGCCAAACCCTTTCCTCGGATATCAGAAGTCTTTCTGTGGTGGTGGGCGCTGCGGATTTTTCGATCAAAACAGGGGATCGTTTTTTGGTTGAAAGCAATTTAAAGAACCTTTCTGTGAAAGAGAAAAACGGCGCTTTGATCATCAAAGACACAAATAAAGGGATCGTTTCTCGTACCGAAGCAGAGCTTACCCTCACCGTTCCGGAGGGAGCCAAGCTTGAAAGAGTGAAACTGACAACGGGTGCAGGCAGACTTCAAATTGAATCCCTTTCTGCAAACAGGATGGAGTTTGAACTTGGTGCAGGGGAAGTTTTGATCGATAAGCTTTTCGCCGCATCTGAAATTGATATCGACGGCGGTGGAGGCAAGATCACCATCTCCGGCGGAGAGCTTCGTGATCTTGATCTGAGCATGGGTGTAGGTCAATTGAACCTTACATCTCTCCTTACCGGCGAATGCGAATTTGATCTTGGCGTCGGCGAATCCAATATTCGAAGTCGGAGGCCAAGCGGTCTTAGGAAGACAAGGCATATT
>JAZUOK010000004.1:0-4557 GCA_045604665.1 Eubacteriales bacterium
GAATAGGGTAAGCGGTTTTTTGTTTTGGAGATCATATGAAAGAATACCGACCTCAGATCCTTTCCTTCCCGAAGCTTTTGGAGAAGGCAAAAAGCCTCCCTCAAAGTCCGGGCGTTTATCTTTTTTTCGATAAAAAAGGTGAGATCATTTATGTAGGCAAAAGCCGCAGTCTGAAAAATCGCGTGCTCAGTTATTTTCAGAATATCAATCGCCATACCCCGAAGACAAAAAAGCTTGTAGAGTCTATTTGCGATTTTGAGACGATCTTTACCGCTGATGAAACACAGGCACTTCTTCTTGAAAACGAAAAGATCAAGCTTCATAAGCCGAAATTCAATATCAGATTAAAGGATGATAAGAATTATCCGTATGTCTGTCTTTCCATGGAGGATGAATATCCGAGGCTTTCTTTTGCAAGAAGCAGAAATAAAAAGAAAGACAAATCAAAATACTTTGGCCCGTACAGCTCTTCCGGTGCGGTGCGCACCTCTATTGATACGGCAAATAAGATATTTCACCTGCCTACCTGTAAAAGAAGGTTCCCGGCTGAGATCGGAAAAGGGCGCCCTTGCCTTTATTATCAGATGGGGCGCTGCATCGGTGTTTGCACGGGAAAGGTAACGCCGGAGGAATATCAAAAAAGAATCGAAGAGGTGATCCTCTTCTTTAAAAGCGATAATAAAAAGATCATTGCTTCTTTGGAAGAAGAAATGAATATCGCTTCTGAAAATATGGAGTTTGAGAAAGCTGCAGCTGTCCGTGACCGTATCCGAGCACTCAGTGCTCTGTCGGGCAAAAAACAGGTGATTAAGGATCTGCATTTCCATGCGGATGTTTTGGGTGTGTTTTCTGATGAGATCGGAGGATGTATCAATATCCTTTGCGTGCGAGAGGGCAGAGTGGTGGACAATATTCATTATCATTTCGGCGCAGATGAGATCCTGTCTCCCGAAAGCCTTCCTTCCTTTTTGTTTTCTGCATACCACGGAAGGGATTTTCTCCCGAAGATGTTTCTCGTGCCCGAAAATTTCTGGAGTGATGAGCTTTCTCTTTTAACGGATCTTGTTTCCGAAAGCGGGAAGGATATGAAGTTTCATGTCCCCGAAAGAGGAGAGGGGAGAGCACTTCTTCGCATGGCTGAGGAAAACGCCAAGGCCGCCGCACTTCACCGTCGCGCAATGTTTGAAAGAGACGAAGAGGTTTTGGTCCTGCTTGCAGGACTTCTTTCCCTTGAGGTCCTTCCCGAAAGAATTGAGAGCATCGATATATCAAATTCAGGTGCTGAAAGCATTACCGCCGGCATCATTACTCTTGAAAAAGGACGCTTCTTGAAAAAAGCGTATAAAACCTTTTCCATTGATAAGGATCATCCGGATGACACCGCGTCCATGTATGAAGCCGTTCGCAGAAGAATGCAGCGCTTTGCGGATGGAGACGAAGCCTTTTCTCCGCTCCCCGATCTGATTTTGGCAGATGGCGGCGCAGGACAGGTAAACGCTGTAAAAAAAGCTTTGGATGAATTTGGGATCAGCATTCCTGTTTTCGGAATGGTAAAGGATTCATTCCATAAGACAAGATGCCTTACAGATGGAGAGAGGGAAATATCCATTGCTTTTGATCCCAAGATCTTCCAGTTCATCTATGGGATTCAGGAAGAGGTTCACCGTTTTTCCTTATCCGGTATGGATCGGAAAAGACGGAAAAAGGTGAAGAAATCTTCCCTTTGCAGCATTCCCGGTATCGGTGAGAAAAAAGCGGGAATTTTATTGAAGCATTTCAAAACTCTCGCCGCGATCCAAACGGCCAGCGCTGAGGAAATTGCCGGGGTAAAGGGAATATCAAAAAAAGACGGTGAAAACATCGTTTCCTACTATCACGAAAATAAAGATTTAGAAAAGGAATCAGAACAATGATGAGAATTATTACGGGAAAAGCAAAGGGAGTTCGTCTGAACACCTTGCCCGGAGATGCTGTCCGTCCTACTACAGAAATGGCAAAGGAAGGGATTTTCAGTGCCATTCAATTTGATCTGGCAGAGAAGAGCTTTTTGGATCTGTTTGCAGGATCGGGACAAATGGGCCTGGAGGCTATTAGCCGCGGTGCGAAGAATGCTACCTTTGTGGATTGCAGTGACGATTCCTTGAAGGTGGTCCGTAAGAACATTGAGAAAACCGGTTTTGCATCGCAAGCGAAGGTGATCCGCAGTGAATACGGTGAATTTATTAAATCCGCCGGGAAAAAGGGGATGAAGTTCGACTTCATTTTTGCAGATCCTCCTTATGAAAAGGACTTAACACCGGAACTGATCAAGCGGTTGATTCGCGCAGATCTTGTAAAGCCCGGTGGGCTTATGATGCTGGAGACCGCTGCAGATGCACCGGATTTTGAAAAGGTCCCCGAAGGGGTTCGGGAAAAGATCGAAAGTATTAAGCAGTACAAATTTTCCAAGTGCTATGTGTATTTTATTAAGATGAAGGAAGATGCCGAATGAAAAAACTTGCGGTTTGTCCGGGGAGCTTTGATCCGATCACACTCGGACATGTGGATATTGCCAAAAGAGCAGCTGCGATCTTCGGTGCTTGCCGCGTGGTGGTTATGAACAATCGGGAGAAAACATATCGCTTCTCCTTGGAGGAAAGATATGCTCTTTGCCGTGCTGCATTGGAAGGGGAAGAGAACATCTCGGTGGATTGTTATGAGGGGATGCTTTACGAGTACCTCGGCACCTTGGATGAACCGATTTTGGTGAAAGGGATCAGAAATGAAAAGGATTTTGTCTATGAAAAAAACATGGCAGAATTTAACCTGGAAAAAAGCGGCGTGGAAACCCTTTATTTGAATGCTTCCGAAAAGTATTTGACTCTTTCCTCTACGCTTGTTCGGGAGAAAATGGAGCAAAGGGAAGAACTTTCCGATCTTTTGCCGGAAAAAGTGATAAAACTTTTGCAGAATAAATTGTAAACATTTTGTGAACAAGCGTGCCAAATTGGCCAAAAACTATTGAAATTATAGAAAAACTCCGTTATAATGGGTCCAGAAGGGCAAAAAGTGGTAAAAAGTGGGTGAAAAATCCCAACATTACCATTCTTTTCCTTTTTCTTCCTGTTTTACGGAGTATTTTTATTTTTAAGGAGGTGCGGTCTGTGGCAAAATCATTCAGCGGTGAATACAAGTGTTCGGCAGATGCCAAGGGCAGACTGCTGGTTCCTTCCAAATTGAGAGAACTCTTTCCCGAGAATGAAGCGGTTTACTTGGTTCGTTCTTTGGATCGTTGTGTAAACCTTTATACCGAAGAAAAGTGGAACGGCTTTGAAGAAAAGATCGCTTCGCTTCCTGAAACGGAAAGCCGCGCTGTTCGTCGCTTCTTTTATGCTTCTATGCAAGAGGCAGAGCCGGATGGACAGGGAAGGATCCTTCTTCCTGTCGGTCTGAGAGAATACGCAGGCATTACAAAAAATGTAATCGTGCTCGGTTGCGGCGACCATGTTGAGATCTGGGATGAGGAGGCTTATCTTTCCTATGTGGAAGAGGAGCGAAATGCCTCTGTGGAAGAAATTTTAAAGAGGAACGGCCTGTAATGAGTGTTTTTGCACATAAGCCTGTTTTGTTTTACGAAACGGTAGACGGCCTGAATGTAAAGCCCGACGGCATTTATGTAGACTGCACCCTTGGCGGCGGTGGTCACTCATCTCTTGTTTTATCAAAATTGAAAACAGGAAAACTGATCTGCCTGGATCAGGATATGGATGCCATTGAAAATGCAAAAAAAGTGCTTTCTCCCTACGAAGGAAAGTTTGAACTTGTTCACAGTAATTTTGAAAGAGTAGGGGAAGTGCTTAGAGAACTTGCTCCCGACGGAATCGATGGTGCTATGATCGATCTCGGCGTTTCCTCCTATCAGCTTGATACGGTGGAAAGAGGCTTTTCTTATCATAACGATGCGCCCCTTGATATGAGGATGGATAAAAGCGCGGCGCTTACTGCTGCTCTGGTGGTAAACACCTATTCTCAATCGGATCTATGTCGGATCTTGTCAGATTACGGAGAAGAAAAAAGAGCTTCTGCCATTGCAAGAGCCATTGTCAAGGCAAGGGAAGAAAAAGAAATCGAGACCACCCTCGAACTTGCAGAAATCATAAAAAGCGCCTTCCCCCCGAAGGAACGCTTTGAAGGAAAGCATCCTGCAAGAAGAAGCTTCCAGGCAATTCGTATTGAGGTCAATCGTGAGCTGGAGATCATTCCTACAACCATTGATCAGCTTGTGAAACACCTAAAACCCGGCGGCAGACTTTCCATCATTACCTTTCACTCCCTGGAAGACCGCTTGGTAAAAGAAAGCATTCGAAAATATATTGAAGGGTGCACTTGCCCCAGAGATTTTCCCATCTGTGTTTGCGGATTTCAGCCAAAACTGAAAAATATCACAAAAAAACCGATTGTACCTTCGCCCGAAGAAGAAAAGGAAAATCCTCGCAGCCGCAGTGCAAAATTAAGGGTTGCGGAAAAAATTACAAACTAAAAGGAGGAGCCTTATGGACGCTATGTCTCGCAAAAAGT
>JAZUOK010000005.1:0-9174 GCA_045604665.1 Eubacteriales bacterium
CTTTGCCTCTTTTCTTTTTTCCTCTTGCATTTTTATACCATTTATGATATAATTGTTTATCTTTTTTGTTAGGAGTTGTTACAGTGGATTCAAAAACATTACAGATCTTGATTTCGATGATCCTTTATATGGGAATCGTCATTTTCATCGGCGTATATTACGCCAAAAAGGCAAACAAAAGCAGTGAAGCCTTCTTCCTGGGCGGCAGAAGCCTCGGACCCTGGGTCACTGCAATGAGCGCAGAAGCCTCAGATATGAGCGGCTGGCTTCTCATGGGTCTTCCCGGTGTTGCTTACTGGTGCGGCCTTGCAGATGCTGCCTGGACTGCCATCGGTCTTGCAGTGGGTACTTATTTCAACTGGCTGATCGTTTCCAAAAGACTGCGCAGATACAGTATCAAAGCAGGAAACGCCATTACCCTTCCGGAATTTTTCTCCAACCGTTATAAAGAGAAAAAGCCCGTGATCCTGATGATATCCGCCCTTTTCATTTTGGTATTCTTTACCGTTTACGCTGCAAGCTGCCTTGCTACCTGCGGAAAGCTCTTCTCCACCCTGTTCGGCGCATCCTATGAATCGATGATGCTGATAGGCGCGCTGTTTGTGCTTCTCTACACCATCCTGGGCGGCTTCCTTGCAGAAAGTGCTTCCGACTTCATGCAGGCAATCGTTATGATCACTGCTCTTGTAATCGTGGTTTCTCTCGGCGTTGTTCACGCAGGCGGCTTTAACGCCATCGTGGAGAATGCAAAGAATATCCCCGGTTTTCTCGATTTCTTTACCCTCGCTACTCCCAAGGCAGTTGACCCCAATGCTGACACCGTGGTACAGCAGGTAGTAAACGGCGCTCCTCTTTGGAACGAAGCAGGTAAATACGGTTTCCTCACCATTTGCTCTACTATGGCTTGGGGTCTCGGATACTTCGGTATGCCCCAGGTACTTCTGAGATTTATGGCGATCCGCAAGGAAAAAGAACTGAAGACCTCCAGAAGAATTGCTATGATCTGGGTTGTGATCTCCCTTGCCGTTGCCGTGTTCATCGGTATTATGGGCAGAACCACTCCCGACTTTTCCACCACTCACCTGACTGCAAGCGATGCAGAAAACATCTTTATTACCCTTTCTACAAGCTTTCTGCCTCCTATCCTTGCGGGCTTTGTAATGGCAGGTATTCTTGCCGCAACCATCAGCTCTTCCGACTCGTATCTGCTCATTGCCGCTTCCGCATTCGCCAAGAACATTTTCCACGGCGTATTTAATAAGAAAGCAAGCGACAAGCAGGTTATGACCGTTACCAGAATCACCCTTCTTCTCATCACCGTATTTGCTGCCATTATTGCTTGGGACAGAAACAGTGTTATCTTTAACATCGTATCCTTTGCTTGGGCAGGGTTCGGCGCAACCTTCGGTCCTTTGATGCTCTTCTCCCTCTTCTGGAAGAGAACCACCAAGGAAGGTGCAGTAGCCGGTATGATCAGCGGCGGTGTTATGGTGTTTGTTTGGGAGCTTGTATTCACCGCAAAGCTGGGTGCCGTCAGCCCCATCTTCAAGCTCTATGAGCTTCTCCCCGCATTTATCTTCTCTTCTATCGTGATCGTTGTAGTTTCTCTTCTTACAAAGAAGCCCTCTGCAGAAATCGAAGCTGAATTTGATTCTGTAAAGAAAGCCGATCCCGAAGCAATCGAAGTATAAAAAATAAAATAAAAAAAGAACACTCTTTCGAGTGTTCTTTTTTAGTTATAAAACTTAAGATCCAGTTCCTTCAAAAGCTTTGCCATTTTTTCTCCTTCCTCGGAGGACATGGCAAAGTTTTCTTTTGCCTCATTTATGGTTTTACGAAAACCGGCATAACGGAAATGGTTGATAAAACGACAAACCAGATAAAAAGGGATCAAATATTTTTTTCCTTCCAAAAAGGGATAAGTTTTGCAAAGAGTTTTATAAGAAACAAAAACTCTCGCCTTCAAATATTCAACTTTTCCCATATCGCCGCGGCGTACCGCTACAAATTGCTTTTGTTTCCCAAAAATACCAACAGAAAAGACAAGTTCTTCGAGACGATTTGCCTTTCTCGTTTCCGCTCCGTCATGAAACCATTTTTTAGAAAGGTCGGAAACAACCCTTTCGAAGGTTTCAAGTCCTCCCTGTTGTAAAAACTTCTGGTATTGCTTTTTATCAAAAATCATTTTTTCAAAAAGAAGGTCATAATCCAAGAAAAAGCGAATCCCGATGCCACCATTATTAATGTGCTTCGCCATATGTGCAATGTGATAAAAAAGGAACAATTCTGATAACATTTGTTTTTCATGCAGTTTTCCTACGCAAGGAATCGCGGTCTCCCAAACACGCTTCAAAACTTTTCCCGCATCAGGCATTAAATCATCGCCAACAAGATCAAAATGAAGCTCCATATTCTCGCCGCTGGGTGTGGTAAAGGAAACATCGTGACCGCCACGCTCCTTTATCACATAATGCAGCCTTTGCTCAAGAAGTTTCACTGCCTCCTGCAAACAATGTCTTGGGATCAAAACATCAGCATCGGAGCTGGTGCGCATCCAAGTTTCAGGATAAAAATCCCGAACCACAGCTCCTTTCAGCGGGATGTGGTCAATTCCTGCTTCTTCAAGGGTCTGACAAAGTTTTTGCCTCTGATGCTGAATTCGTTCTGTACGAAAAAGGGCATAAACAATCCTTTTTTCAAACAAGTTAAACACTGAGCTTTCCTTAGGAAGCAGCCCGTTTTTCTTCAAGGAAAAGCCTACCAAATGAGCTAAATCCTGTTGATTGGAAACAGAATAAAGGCTTGAAAGCATCTCTTCGTCTATAAGAGAACGCACCTTCTCGGGCAAAGCCTCTCCGAAAACAGCAAAACGAAGGAGCGAGAGCATCGTCTCAAAAATAGTTTCTCTTTTCATTTCTTTCCTCCGTTTTTCTTTTTTATCAGTTACCGTGCATTTTATAGTAGTTGTTATTCATCGGACAAGCGATTCTTTCGCAAAGCTTTCTTATTCAGATACCACCGGATATCCTTTCCGCCATGAGTACAAATAACCCCACACAGTAAGTGCAGCTTTTCCCATGTTCAAAACGCAAGTGTTTAAAGCAATATACCTCTTTTAAGATATGTTTTTCTATTTCTGCATTATCTTTGGTTATAAGTTCGTTCTGCTTCAATCCAAGAACCAATAGGCGTATGACATCATGTTTGGCAGATATTTTCATCAAATCTCGGAACATATCTGCCGAATCGGTCTCTTATTCGATTTCTGCGTGCTACAACTTATCGTCTTATCCCCTTATATTCAGCTTTTACCTTCTCATAACTCTCCAAATTGCCAATATCATATCTCTTCCCGGGCATCTCCATTGCATGAACAATTGTCTGCGTACAAAGCCATGCAATATAACTGCCGGGTGCATCTGTTCCACAACCACTTTCTATCCCCTTTTGAACAATTTTTGCATCGTCTTTGGTATAATAATAGAATGGAGGACAGCACCAATGCGTTGCAGGTGTGGGAGATTTTTCTGTCATTTGGAGAATTTTATCATTCTCGTCTATTGTTACAACACCGCATTTGAGAAGTTTTTTATCATCGGGTTCATAGTAACGCATAATGCAAGAGGTATTCTTTTCTTTTGCGTACTTAACAAATTCAGTAAGGCTGAAATCAAGAACATTATCTCCTGCTATTACTAGCATATCATCATCGAGGTTTAACTTTTCAATGGTAAACTGAATATCCTTAACAGCACCCAAACGAGTTTCGTTAGAACTGGTTCCGTCATCAACAACAGTTACTTTCTGTTTTTTAGTCTTTGCCCAATCTTCAAAATGTTTTGCAAACTTATGATTGGATATAACAATGTATTCATCAACAAGGTTTGATTCATTAATATCATCTATAAGCCAATCAAGGATAGTCTTATCTCCTACTGTAAGAAGAGGTTTGGGAAAATTCTCAGTTAATGGATAAAGTCTTGTGGCATAACCTGCCGCTAAAATTAAACACTTCATGATTTATACCTCATTATTGCAATTTCACGCCGTCCGCGCTTTCGCAAATATGTACGGAATACCTCCCTTCAAGATGCGGAAATGTCTTTAGATATTCCTCAGTTACATTTTCAATGATGCTTTGTTCATATGCCGAATCAATAATTCCAAGGCAACAGCCCTTAAACCCAGCGCCTGAGAACCGACCTCCATAGATACCTTTTGTTTTGGTCATGATCTCATATAGCTTGATCAACTCGGGAGAACCGGTCTCCCAATTATAAATCGAACTGTACCCACTTTCAAAAGAAAGTTTGCCATAGGCTTCAATATCTCCGTTGCGCCATGCTTCGGCGCCCTTTTGAACACGGTCAAACTCCGTATACCAATGCTCGGCACGCTTGCGCCAATTTTCCGGAAGTCTATCCTTGTATTGATGGAATACTTCAACAGGAACATCGCGAAGATTGGTTTCCTCAAACTTTCCATATTCCAGTCCTGCATAGGCCTTAAGCGCGTAGGCTGCACTTCTGCATTCATCCACACGCATATTAAACGCTGAACCCGCAAGACTGCGTTCAAGTCCGCTGAAGAAAATCGCAAACTTATACGGCTTCATACGATCAGATTGTGGGATCAGTTCGTAGGTACCATCCTGCAAGTCCATATAAAGAAGGTGGTCTTTTTTACAGTATACCTCACAACTTTGGTCAAGTTTGCCACAGGATACACCCACATATTTATTTTCCGCTTCTTGGGAAATAGTAATGAGTTCTTCGGGTGTCAATTCGATCCCGTTCATTTTACAAAGAGCAGACAAATATGTAATAATGACCGCAGCAGAAGAAGAAAGACCGCCAACGGGAAGTTCACCGTCTAGAACTGCACAGAGCCCTCGGCGAAGTGGGTAACGCTTATTCAGCGCAATCGTTGCTCCACGCAAATGGTCTGCCCAATCGTTTTCTTTGGTTTTCGGAGTTGCCTCCACATGCCATTGCGCTCTTTTTTCAAACTGTAACGACTGAATTTCGATAACTCCGTTTTCTTTCGGTCCGTATGCAATATGAATCCCCTTGTTGATAGCAAAGCCCGTAATTTTGCCAAGCTGATGGTCTGAATGTGCACCAATAGGACAGACGCGGTATGGGGTAAATGCTGTATATTGCGGTTCCTTTTTGTAAATATGTTCAAACATTTCGTATGCAATCATAATACTCCCTCGTCAATCTCTAAAATACAAATCTCTGGTATATACTTTATCTAATACATCCGATATATCATCATTGTATCTGTTTGCTACAATTATATCCGACATATGCTTAAACTCATCCAAATTCCGAATGACACGGCTGTTAAAAAAGCTGTTCTCCTTCATAGTCGGTTCGTAGATAACTACTTCAATACCCTTTGCTTTAATGCGCTTCATGACACCTTGAATGGAGGATTGACGGAAATTGTCAGAACCGGCTTTCATGGTAAGGCGATAGATACCGACGATCTTCGGATTTTTTGCAATGATCTGGTCGGCAATAAAATCCTTGCGGGTACCATTTGCTGCAACAATAGCAGAGATGATGTTCTGCGGGACATCGCTGTAATTTGCAAGCAACTGCTTGGTATCCTTTGGAAGACAATATCCACCATAACCAAAAGAAGGATTGTTATAATGAGAACCAATACGGGGATCAAGTCCCACACCCTCAATGATCGCCTTGGTATCAAGTCCACGCACTGCTGCATAGGTATCCAATTCATTAAAGAACGACACGCGTAAGGCAAGATAAGTATTTGCAAACAGCTTAACCGCTTCTGCTTCCGTGGGATTCATATAGCGAACTTCAATCTTCTCCTTGATTGCGCCCTCTTGAAGAAGATGTGCGAATGTTTCCGCAGCCTTTTTCAGACGCTTATTGCGAACGGGAACACCGACGATAATGCGGCTGGGATAGAGGTTGTCATACAAGGCTCGTCCCTCACGCAAAAATTCGGGGCTGAACAGGATGTTGTCACAACAGAAATCGGTTCTTGCTTTCTCGGTAAAGCCAACGGGAACAGTAGATTTGACGATCATAACCGCATCGGGATTGACCTTGATTACCTGTTCAATGACAGATTCGACCGACGAGGTGTCAAAATAGTTCTTATTCGGATCGTAGTTTGTAGGAGTAGAGATAATCACCAATTCCGCATCCCGATATGCGGAGGCACTGTCAGTTGATGCAACAAGGTTCAATTTTCTTGTTGCTAGATATTCTTCAATTTCCTTATCTACGATAGGGGATTTTTTATTGTTGATCATTTCCACCTTTTCGGGGATGATGTCAACAGCGGTAACTTCATTGTTCTGCGCTAGCAGAATTGCCATAGAAAGCCCAACATAGCCGGTTCCAGCGACTGCGATTTTCATTTGCATTAACTCCTTTTCGATTTAATATTTTGAGTATGCATGTTCAGTCCCTACGAGTGTTTCTCCATGGCAACCTATTATGCAAAAATAAAGATTCGTTTTTATTTATTCTGATAAAATTCGTGATACCACTCCGCGAATTTGCGAAGTCCCTCACGAAGCGAGGTGGAAGGCTTAAAGCCAAAGTCTTTCTCAAGTGCTGATGTATCTGCATAAGTAATCGGCACATCCCCCGGCTGCATGGGAACGAGCTTTTTATGCACCTCAAAGTCATAATCTTCGGGAAGAACTTTGGCTTTAATAAGTTCTTCTTGAAGAATTGTCACAAAGTCCAGTAAATTTTCGGGATTGTTATTTCCTATGTTATATACAGCATAGGGAGGAAGCGGAAGCCCATCTTCCCCCATCTTCTTTTCGGGCGCATGTTGCATAACTCTCTTTACGCCTTCCACGATATCGTCCACATAAGTAAAGTCCCGCTTACAGTTACCATAGTTGAATATTTCAATCGTCTCATCCTTGAGCAGCTTGTTGGTAAAACCAAAATATGCCATGTCCGGACGCCCGGCAGGACCATAAACGGTGAAGAAACGAAGTCCTGTGGACGGAATATTATAAAGTTTGGAATATGCATGAGCCATCAGTTCGTTGCTCTTTTTAGTTGCTGCATACAACGAAACAGGGTTGTCAACCTTATCGTCTGTCGAGTACGGAATCTTCTTGTTAGTCCCGTACACCGAGGACGAGGACGCATACACCAAATGCTCAACCGGATGATCAGTTTTCATTGTTGCACGGCAAGCTTCCAGTATATTGTAGAAGCCAATAATATTACTTTCAATATATACATCGGGATTAGTAATGGAATATCGCACGCCTGCTTGAGCAGCAAGGTTGACCACTACCGAAAAATCATATTCTTCAAAAAGACTGTCAATCAGCTCACGGTCGGCAATGTTACCTTTCACAAAGTCCCATATGCAATCCGGATGACCTGCTGCAAGCTTGTCAATCTCAGCAAGACGATATTCCTTGATGGAAACATCGTAGTAGTCATTCATATTGTCAAGACCGACAATATGAATGCCGGGTACAGTGCGCAAAATATCCAAGACAAGATTGGAGCCGATAAAACCGGCTGCGCCGGTTACAAGAATTGTTTTATTTTTCAAATCAATATTGAAGTCAAGCATTTATTTCTCCTTTTTAGAACTTTCTCCAAACCATCTTATTTACAACTCCGGTATACGATTGAATGATCTTCACAACCTTCGTTGATACATTTTCCTCCACATAGTTCGGAACAGGGATGCCGTGATCTCCACTGTCGTTCATATCCACCGCAGTAATCACAGCCTGAAGCAGGCTATGTTCATCAATTCCGGCGAGAATGAAACAAGCCTTGTCAAGGGCTTCCGGGCGTTCCGTTGATGTTCTGATACAAACTGCCGGGAACGGATGACCGACACTGGTGAAGAAGCTGCTTTCCTCCGGAAGTGTACCGCTGTCCGAAACAACAGCATAGGCGTTCATCTGAAGCTTGTTGTAATCATGGAAGCCAAGAGGCTGATTCATGCGAACACGCTCATCCAGCTTGAATCCCGTTTGTTCCAAACGCTTTCTGGAACGGGGATGGCAAGAATAAAGGATGGGCATATCGTACTTTTCTGCCAACTTGTTGATGGCTGTGAACAGGCTTGTAAAATTCTTTTCGGTATCAATGTTTTCTTCTCTGTGAGCAGAAAGCAAAATATACTTTTTCGGTTCCAGTCCGAGACGGTCAAGAACATCGCTTGCCTCGATCTCGGCAAGGTTTTCATGGAGAACCTCTGCCATGGGAGAACCGGTTACATAAGTGCGCTCCTTCGGAAGTCCGCACTCATGGAGATAACGGCGCGCGTGCTCGCTATATGCCAGATTCACATCAGAGATAATGTCTACAATACGGCGGTTCGTTTCTTCGGGCAAGCACTCATCCTTGCAGCGGTTTCCTGCTTCCATATGGAAAATCGGAATGTGCAGTCTCTTTGCGGCAATGGCAGAAAGACAGGAGTTGGTGTCACCGAGAATAAGCAGTGCATCGGGCTTGATCTGGTTCATCAGCTTGTAAGAGCAGTTGATGATGTTTCCAACCGTTGCGCCCAGATCATCCCCTACTGCATCCATATAAACCTCCGGATCAGCAAGCTTCAGATCCTTGAAGAAAACACCGTTAAGGTTGTAGTCGTAATTTTGACCGGTGTGTGCAAGAATCGTATCAAAATATGTTCTGCACTTATTGATCACGGCAGCAAGGCGGATGATCTCAGGACGGGTTCCTACGATGATCAAAAGCTTCAGCTTACCGTTGTCTTTGAATTTTATATCGCTGTAATCAAGTTTGATATTCATTTCCATTATTCTACCACCTCAAAGAATGTGTCGGGGTGATTCGGGTCAAACTGCTCATTTGCCCACATCACCGTCACAAGATTGTCTGTTTCGGACAGATTGATGATATTGTGCGTATATCCAGGCAACATGTGAACCGCTTCTATTTTTTCTCCCGAAACTTCAAAATTCAAAACCTCGTCCGTACCGATCTTGCGTTGTTGGATCAGTCCATGACCGGCAACTACAATAAAGAACTCCCACTTGGTATTGTGCCAATGCTGTCCCTTGGTAATACCGGGTTTTGAAATATTCACACTGAACTGACCGCATTTTTCGGTTTTGAGAAGCTCGGTAAAGCTTCAAGTCGGATCGTAGCCATGTCGTTCTGTGAGCCAAGG
>JAZUOK010000006.1:0-2264 GCA_045604665.1 Eubacteriales bacterium
TCTCCTTCCACTGGATCCGAACTGCGGTAGGAAGCTTTTTTCTCTCCCTTACGGCCTTTTTGTTCGGTGTCCCCTTAGGTACCGAAGGGCCCTCGGTTCAGCTTGGCACCGCACTGGGTGCAGGCGTCATTGAAAACGCCCCGGAAAAATACAAGCCCTGGAAACGCTTTTCCATGACCGGCGGCGCTACGGCAGGCTTTGCCGTGGCAACGGGTGCTCCCATTTCAGCAATCTTTTTTGCCATAGAAGAAGCACATCAGAGGATCTCACCGCTCATTGTACTGACCGCCAGCGTATCGGTTCTGACAGCAGAGATCACTGCAAGTCTGATCTCCCCTTTGTTTGGGGTAGACATTTCCCTTTTATCCCCCCAAAACATCTCCGCCTTTCCCCTTTCCTCTTTATGGATCGCCTTAGTCGTGGGAATCCTTTTGGGTCTCTTTTCCGTTTTATTCTTAAAGCTTTACTCGGCACTTCACCGCCTTCTCAAGGGGAAATTAAAACGGGTCAAGCAAAGCATTAAGATCTTTTTGGTCCTTGCCCTTACCTTAGTGGCAGGGATGATCTCCGAAAACTTTATTTCCACGGGCCATCATCTGTTAAACGATCTTTTCACCCTTTCCTTTCCTTTGCTGCCCCTTCTTTTGATTATTATCGTTCGCTCGATTCTCACACTTTCTGCAAACATTTCGGGCATCACAGGCGGCATCTTTCTCCCCCTTCTTGCCATCGGCGGCGCTGTAGGCGCCCTGATCTATCGGATCTTTTCTCTCTTCGGCGCAAAAGAAGAGCTTCTCCCCTTCCTTCTTTGCCTCGGGATCTGCGGCTGTATTGCAGGCATGATGAAAATGCCCCTCACTGCCATTCTCTTCGGTGTGGAAGCCTTAGGGCTCTCCACCAATCTCCTCTTTCTCATTTTAGTCTGTACCCTCTCTTATGCCATTCCGGAATCTCTTGGCGAAGCATCCATCGGAGAAAAGGTTTTGGAAAATAAAAAAGAAGCCCTTATGCTAAAAACAGAGCCTGTTGAAAAAGAAATTGAGATCACCCTCGACCCCGAAGCCTTTGCTGTGGGTAAAGAAGTCCGCGATATTTTCTGGCCAAACGGCGTTTTCGTTCTTTCCGTAAAAAAGGCCGTCCCCGAAAGCATACTCCTTTCCCCCGACGATACCCTTCTTGTCCGCTTTACAACCTACGACGAAGAAAAAACCATGTCGGAGCTTCAAGCAATTCTCAAATCCTCCCGGGCTTTATAAAACATTCCATCAAAAAAAGCACCCTCTCGGGTGCTTTTCTTTTTATTCTTTATTTTGCTTTTGCAGTGGTGGTAGTGGTTGCACCTGCTGCAGTGGTAGCTGTCGTAGTTGTGGTTGTTACAACAGCAGCCTCTTCACCGGAGGTGATGGTCTTATCAAAGGTGAGTTTTTCCTTCAGTGACTTGATAATACCTGCGTGAGCAGTGTAGCTTGCACGGAAGTTACTGGTGGTCTGCCACTCGTTGTAGCTGTTGGAGAACATACCGTTGGGGTCGTTACGAACATTGTCGAAGACCTCGGCAAGAATGTTCATATAATCTGCAGTACCGTAGGAAAGCTGTGCATAAAGAGGATCTACATAAGCCTTCCATTCAGCAAAGGAAGCAAGCCACTTGGATTCGGTGGCTTCATTCCAATTGAAACGGAAGCCAAGGAAGGGATCAATAAAGGAGTTCAGATTCTTTTCTCTGCCCTTTTCGATGTACTCGGGATCCATGGTATCGGGAATATAACCGATGAAGGTGTTACCGGTCTTAAAGAAGTCCATGGAATAAGAATCGTCGATCATGGTGATCACATTCTTATTGTCTGCGTTGACAATGTAGTTTTCTTCTTCAATACCAAAAGCGAGAAGGTTGCGGAATTCGGTATCGGTTGTGAGAAGTTCCAGAATCTCTGCTGCTCTTTCGGGGTACTTACAGTGGGAGCTGATACCGAAAAGACCTGCATCCAAAGCAGCTTCGGTGGTAAAGGGAGCGCCGCGGTAAAGAACCGTGGAATAGCCCTTCTTAGCCCAATCTGCCTTTTCCTCCTCGGTCAGCTTCTGAACGGAAAGGAAGAAGTTCTTGTTGGTATCGGAAAGATAACCGTTTTTACGGTATTCTGCCTTCTGTGCACAGTAATCCACAAAAGCAGTGCTTACATTGCTGTTGGGGTTGAAGGTTGCATTGGTGTTGTCAAGGATCTGGGTACCGCCAACGAGATTGTCCGCAAACACCAAAGTAGTAC
>JAZUOK010000007.1:0-7605 GCA_045604665.1 Eubacteriales bacterium
CCCACTTTGAGCTGCGCCTTCCTCCGTGAAAACAAGTCCGTCTTCACGAAACGAAGGAAAGGGAGATATTACAGAGCCGGGAGGATACTTTCTTCCTTTTTCGGAAGAAGCTGCAGCAGAAACAACACTTCCTGCGCCCAAAACGCTGCCGGGAAGGACAGTGGAATCCTCTCCGACCTTGCACCCCTCGCAAAGGATCGCGTCATTTACCACCGCGCCTTTTTTAATTCCTGCATTCTCCATGATCACAGAGCCGGAGACACAGCTCCCCGCGGCAAGGCGCACACCGGGAGAAATTACGGAACCGTGGCGGATCAAAGCACCCTTCTCCACAACAGCTCCGTCCGAGACAAACGAAACCCCTTCCCCATCCGCACTTTTTTGCAAAGTGCCGCAGGGAGGAACATAGACCTTCGCCTTTCCTTGCATCAGATCCTGATTGCAACGGTAAAGAGTCGAGATCTTGCCGATATCGCACCAATAGCCCTCATCCTTATACCCGAAAAGGGAGTACCCTTCCCGAAGAAGGAGAGGAAACAGATCCCGTGCGAAATCAAATACTTCACCTTTCGGCACCTTGGAAAGCACCGAAGGGGATAAAATATATACACCGGTATTGGCAAGATCGGAAAGGGTCTCGGACCAATCGGGCTTTTCCGAAAAGGCAAAGATCCTCTCCATGGTATCCTGCAATACCACGCCGTATTCCAGCGGTGTTTTTACACTGGAAAGAATAATCGTAACATCTGCTTTTTTCTCTTTATGAAACCGAACGGCGGAGGAAAGATCAAAATCGCAAAGAGCGTCTCCGCTCATTACAAGAAAAAGATCTTCTCCCGTCAGATGCTCCTCAATTTCCTTCACGCCGCCGCAAGTACCGAGCGGCATCTTTTCCGCGTGATAGGACAGATCAACACCAAATGCCTTTTCCCCATAACGGTGACGGATCTGATCCGCCAGATAATGGGTGGTTACATACGCCTTTGTTACACCGTGATGCCCCAGAAGGGACAGACAGTAGTCCATCACGGGTCTTGCCAAAACGGGAACCAATGGCTTTGGCCTGGTATCGGTAATCGGACGAAGCCGTTCCCCTCGTCCGCCTGCTAAAATCACTGCTTTCATTTTACTTCCTCCGAGAAAAAGATTCATTACTATTTTTTCCTCAGAGAAAGGAAACTATTCTGTTTTACAAAATCATTTTTCGTCAGAAGGAAAATCCTTGATCTTACAAAGACAAGCCTCTTCTCCGAATTTTTTTATTTCGCCCAAAGCGAAAAACGAACCATTTCGGTACAAGCGAAAACGCTTTCCCTCTTTTTCTTTTTCAAGTCCCAATTTTTTCACATTCACGCGGCAACCGTTTGCCACAAGGCGATCGAAAAAGGGCGGAAGATGAAAAACAGGATGAGAAGAAAAGATCTCCTCCGTGGGAAGAAGCACATTTTCTCTTTCTTCAAGGCTCATTTTTTCCAGATCTTCAATTTTGAAAGCCTGCTCTCGGGTAAATATACCGCTTTTTTCTCTCTCCAATGCACTCATGGTGCCAAGACAGCCTGCCTTTTTGCAAATATCGGAAAGAAGGGTGCGGATATAGGTTCCTTTAGAAACCTCTGCCACGATTTCAGCCTCTTCCGAAGAAAAGGATAAAAGCTCTAATTTGTGGACATAAACGGGCCTGGAGGGTCTTTCAATTACCTTCCCTTCCCTTGCATATTCATAAAGCTTTCTTCCTCCTACCTTAACAGCGGAAACCATGGGAGGCGTCTGCATATACTCACCCAAAAAAGCATCCATTGCCTTTTTGAAAGCGTTCTCTGTGGGATAAAGTGTGTTTTCCTCCACTATTTTTCCCCAGATATCCTCCGTATCGGTGGAAAGCCCGAATCTGACACTTGCACGATAAATTTTTGTTTCCTCGGGGATCAGATCACATGCCTTTACGGCGCCTCCCACCAAGATCGGAAGCACACCCGTTGCCTGAGGATCCAGTGTCCCTGTGTGACCCACTTTTTTGGTTCCGTAAAGCTTACGGACCAAGGAAACGGCATCGTGAGAGGTAAAGCCCTTTTCCTTATACAAACAAAGGACACCGCTTTTCAAGAAAGTCTCCTCTCCGCTTCCGCAAGCAGTTTTTCCGTGATTTCTTTTTCGGAGCCTAAAAGGGTACAGCCTGCTGCGGCGATGTGTCCGCCACCGCCGAAGGTATGACAAAAATCGGAAGCGTCAAAGCCCTGTTCACTGCGAACGGATACTTTGAAAACGCCCTCCTCGCGCTCCTTGGAAACAATGGAAACCTCCACCCCTTCCAGCTGACGAAGTACATTGATCAAGGCATCAAGCTCCGAATACGCCGCACCCATTTCTTCCTGAATCTTTTTTGTTACACAAAGGTAAGCGATTTTCCCCCCTGCAAAAAGCTTCATCTCGGACGCGGCAAAGCTCTCCAGATTCATACGGAGTCTGGATTTGGTTTCAAACATTTTTTTATTGATACGGTAAAAATCCCCTTTTTTTGCAAAACGGGAAAGAAAGGCAGCCGCAAGGAAGGTATCCTCCCCTGTATTGGAATACCGAAAACAGCCCGTATCGGTAGAAATGGCTGTATAAAGGGCGGATGCAAGATAATCGTCAAACTCCGTTTCCATTTCCCGAAGAAGTGCCAGAACGATCTCTCCGCAGCTTGCCTTTTCAGGGTCTACATATTTTATTTTTCCCTCTACCGAATTGATTCTGTGGTGGTCCAAAACCAGGGCGATGTTATCTAAAAATTCCGCACCCGGGAGCATCTCGGGCGATGCCACATCCACCGTAACAAAACAAAGCGGCTCAAAAGGAAAAAGCCCCTCCTCTGCTTTTGTCAGATAGGAAAACTCTGTTCCGATGGGGTCGGTGCAAAATACACGGGCCTGTTTTCCCATTTTACGAAGTGCAAAGGCGAGGGCGTGGGAAGAGCCTACCGCATCTCCGTCGGGAGAACGGTGGCACGCCACAAGAACCCGGTCGAAACCGGGATCCTGCAGCATTTTTGCAATTTCTTTTAAATTATTCTTCTGTTCCATTCACATTCAAATCCCTTAGAACTTTGGCTATATGCGCACCGTGCTCCGCAGACTTATCATGAATAAAGGTAAGCTCGGGAGTCTGACGGAGATTGAGCCTTTTTGCAAGAGAGGAACGAAGAAAACCGGTTGCTCTTTCAAGCCCCTCCTGCACCTCCTGGGGGTCACCGAGAATCGTACCGAAATAAATTTTTGCAAATTTCAAATCGGGGGTAACCCTGGCGGCATTGACGGTCACAAAGGCGGAAGATACCCGCGGATCTTTCACCTGACGGATAATTTCGCCCAATTCACGGGCAACGGAATCGTTGACCCTTTCCTGTCTGTGATTCATAACATCCTTCCGAAGAAATCAATCGTTTTTGATCTCTTCCATCACATAGGCTTCCAGAACATCGCCCACATGAATATCATTGAATTTTTCAAGTCCCACACCGCATTCATAGCCCTGTGCAACCTCTTTTGCATCATCTTTGAATCGCTTCAAAGAGGAGATCTTGTCTTCAAAGATCACAACGCTGTCACGGAGAACGCGGATCATGCTGTTTCTGGTAATCTTACCGTCGGTTACATAGGAACCTGCAATCACCCCGACACCGGGTACACGAATGGTCTGACGAACCTCTGCCTGACCCAGAACATTTTCGCGGAAGGTAGGCGCAAGCATACCCTTCATCGCCTTTTCGATCTCTTCCAGGCACTCATAAATAATACGGTAAGTACGGATATCTACTTCATTTTGTGCAGCGCTTTCCGTTGCTCCTCTGTCGGGGCGAACATTAAAGCCTACGATAATCGCCTGAGAAGCGGCGGCAAGCATAACATCGTTTTCGGGAATACCGCCGACGGCAGCGTGGGTGACCTTTACCTTCACTTCATCTACAGAAAGCTTTTCCAAAGAAGCTTTTACTGCTTCGGCACTGCCCTGTACATCCGCTTTTACAATGATGTTCAGGCTCTTGGTGCCTTCTTTTACCTGATTGAAGAAGTCCTCAAGGCTAACCTTGGCATTGGCGCGGAATTCTTCTTCCTTCTGCTTGTCTTTTCTCTGGTCGGCAAGCTCTCTTGCCATCTTTTCATCCTTCACTGCATTGAAGATATCACCTGCGCCGGGAACCTGGTCAAGACCCAGGATCTCTACAGGAACAGAAGGACCTGCGGACTTCAGCTGTCTGCCCTTATCGTCGATCATGGCACGAACACGGCCTACTGCACCGCCGGCAATGATCACATCGCCCACATGAAGGGTACCGTTCTGTACCAGAACCGTGGCAACGGGACCTCTGCCCTTATCAAGCTTTGCTTCAATAACCGCACCCTTTGCTTCGCGGTCGGGGTTTGCCTTCAGATCTGCCATTTCGGCAACCAGAAGAATATTTTCCAAAAGGTCGGGAATACCCTTTTTGGTCAGCGCGGATACAGGCACGCAAATCACATCGCCGCCCCACTCCTCGGGAACCAGATCGTATTTCGTCAGTTCCTGCTTAATGGAATCGGGATTTGCACCGGGCTTATCCATTTTGTTAATGGCAACGATAATGGAAACCCCTGCTGCCTTTGCGTGGTTGATCGCTTCCACCGTCTGAGGCATGATACCGTCATCTGCGGCAACAACAAGGATAGCAATATCTGTCAGCTGTGCACCGCGGGCACGCATTGCGGTAAAGGCGGCGTGGCCGGGGGTATCCAGGAAGGTAATGGGCTTGCCACCTACCTCGATGCGGTACGCACCGATATGCTGGGTAATACCGCCGGCTTCCCCTGCGGTAACATTTGCATGGCGGATGGCGTCGAGAATAGAGGTCTTACCGTGGTCAACATGGCCCATAACAACCACAACAGGGCTTCTTTCTTCCAGCTCCTCTGCATTATCGGTATGTTCGTCGATCAGTTTTTCCTCAATGGTAACCACCTTCAAGGGCACTGCTTCACTGCCGAATTCATCTGCAACAAGAGCCGCAGTATCAAAATCGATGCTCTGGTTTGCAGTGGCCATTGCGCCCATCATCATAAGCTTTTTCATAACATCGGCGGTGGTCACGCGCAGTTCCTTTGCAAGGTCGGAAACAACGATGGTCTCGGGAATGGAGATCTGGGTAGGAATGGTTGCTCTTACCACAGGCTCATTGCCGCGCTTTTTCTTTTCGTTTCTTCTGGGACGACGGGGAGTCATGCGGCGACGCTGTGCATCGGTACCGAACTCATAGTTTTTCTCATCGTATTTGGAAAGATCAATATCAACGATCTTGGTATCGATGATACGGGTCTCTTTTTTCTTTGCAACAAATTCTGTTTTAGGTCCGTCGAACACAGGGGTCTGCTGCGCGGAGGGAGTGCGCTTTTCTCCTCTGTCTTCGCGTTTCTTTTCTTTTTTATCCGACTGTCCGGGACGGGCAGCGGCAAAACGCTCTTCTCTTTCCTTTTTCTTTCTTTCCGCCTCTGCTTTTGCGTTGGCAGCAGCGCGCTCGGTAGCGGCGCGTCTTTCCGCGGCGCGTTTTTCTTCCAATGCGCGTTTTTCTGCTTCTGCCTTCTCAGCGGCAGCTTTCTCTGCAGCGGCCTTTTCGGCAGCGGCTTTTTCGGCGGCAGCTTTCTCTGCGGCGGCTTTTTCGGCAGCAGCTTTTTCGGCAGCAGCTTTCTCTGCTGCGGCTTTTTCTGCGGCAGCTTTCTCTGCGGCGGCCTTTTCGGCAGCAGCTTTTTCGGCAGCTTCCCTTTCTGCAATTTCCGTTGCTGTTTCCGCTACCTTGTATTTTCCGTCAATATAGTCATTGATATTCTCAATGGTAAAACGGTCCATCAAGGTCTGGATCACAAAACTGACCTCGTCCTTTTCCAAGGTGCCACCGGTCTGCTTTGTCATACCAAGTTCGGAAAAGATTGCAACCAGATCCTTTGACTTGATCTCAAGATCCTTTGCAAGTTGACTGATTTTTACTGTTTCTGCCATATAATCCCTCCATTTCGCTTAAAGCGAAGCCAATACTAAATTCAAAAACTCTCCGGGCACACAAACACAAACGACTTCCTTCTTTTTGCCAAGGATCTTTCCCAATTCTTCTTTGGTCAATTGGATCCGTTTCACCGGAACCGATTTATGTCCTGCCAAAGGAAGGATCTTATCCTCTGTGTTTTTCGCCGCATCCGCGGCAAGAAGTACGATCGCCGCTTTTCCCTTGTGGATCTCTTCCTTTACAAGTGTAATTCCTGCGGTAATTTTCCCCGCGCGGCGGCAAAGCCCGAGAGCACCGCTGATCTTTGCGGCATTCATTGTTCTACTTCCGCCTCAAGGCTTTCCCAAATCTCTTCGGGAATGGTGACCTCAAGGTTTCTTTCCAGCCTTTTTGCCTTCCTTGCCTTTTTCAGACAATCGGCTTTGGGGCAAAGATAAACTCCTCTGCCATTTGCTTTTCCCGTTTTATCTAAAATGATATTTCCCTCGGGTGTGCGAACGACTCGGATCAATTCTTTTTTGCTTTTTTGTTCATTGCAACCGGCACAGCGGCGCAAAGGCACTTTCTTTTCTGCCATTTTATGCTTTGATGTCGATCTTGTAACCGGTGATCTTTGCCGCAAGACGAACATTCTGTCCTTCCTTACCGATGGCAAGAGAAAGCTGATCGGGCGCAACGCTTACCTGGCAAGTCTTATCTTCATTTACATCCACGGAAAGGACCGTAGCAGGAGCCAGGGATGCGGCAATAAATTCTGCCGGATCCTCGCTGTACTGGATCAGGTCGATCTTTTCACCGGGAGTTTCCTTGAGAATGTTTGCTTTTCTCATTCCCTTCAGACCGATACAGCTACCGATGGGATCTACATTTTCATCTCTGGAATATACCGCTACCTTGGTGCGGCTGCCGGCTTCTCTTGCGATGGCGTGGATGATCACGGTGCCGTCCTGGATTTCAGGTACTTCGGTTTCAAAAAGACGCTTGATGAAGTTGGGATGGGTACGGGAATGAACGATAATGGGATTGCGGGTCTCCTTTTTCACTTCGCACACATACACCTTCACATGATCGCCTACCTTGAAGCGGTCGGTGGGAAGCTGTTCGCCTCTGGTGAGGGTTGCCTGTGTGTTTTCAAACTCCAGGATCACATTGCCGGTCATTCTCTCAATGATCATAACGGTACCGGTAATAATGCCTTCGGTCTTCTTCTCATATTCTTCAATGAGTCTGCCGCGTTCCGCCTCACGAATGCCCTGTACGATTACCTGCTTTGCATTCTGCGCAGGGATTCTGCCGAAATTCTTGGGCTTAAATTCATATTCCTGCACATCGCCGATCTTGGCGCGCTTGGACTTTTTGCGAGCAGTCTCCAGATCCAGTTCCTGAGTAGGATCCTGAACCTCCTCAACCACAGTCATCAGACGGTACATTTTCACGGTGCGCTTTTCGGGATCGATCGCAACGCGGACATTTGCCTCGTTGTTATTCTCCTTCTTGTAGCCGGTCAAAAGAGCAGCTTCTACTCTCTCCAGCATAAATTCCTTGGGAATACCTTTTTCTCTCTCCAGGGCTTCCAGCGCATCAAAAAACTCTTT
>JAZUOK010000008.1:0-10143 GCA_045604665.1 Eubacteriales bacterium
TTCGACACAGTGCACTGAAAATTTTAGAAGCGAGCGTCACAGGGCGTCGTATTCCCGTTTTCAAGCGCAGTCATGAAGAGGTTGCAGGGGAAGATAGCGGTTTTCCTTATTTTGAATGTATTCTTTTTGCAGGAAGTGTTATTTTACAGGGATCGGTTAAAATTTTTGTTTGCAATACGGGAAAAAATATATTTGATGTGGAAAACGCTACCGTTTCAAGACAAAATACTTCCGTTCCTGAAATTTACAGCATCGCTACAGAACTGAAAAAACAAATTTCCTTGGTTTGGGTTGTTGCTTCGCTCTTTTTGCTTGCTTGGGGCGTTTTTTGCGGTCAGGAAGTATTTCGCATTTTTCACTTTGTTTCCGCAATGATCGTTGCGGCTTTTCCTGATTCCATTGAGCATTTATGCGATCTGTCCTTGGCATATATGACAGGAAAACTTTTTTCGGAAGGTGTCGTGTTAAGAAATCCCGGAGTAGTGGATAAGCTTTGTGATGTAAACTCTGTTTTTGTAAATTCCAGCGACTATCTTTTTTATTCTCACCCTATTGCAGGTTCCTTTTATCTCGGGCAGAATTGGTATGCTTTTGCGGAAAACCCGGAAAAAGCCGTTCCTTTGCTTGAGAACCTTCTTTTATCGCAAAGCAGTAAGGAATATTTCACCGGCAAGGGCGATGAATGGCTTTCGGAAAAAGCGATACTGTCAGCGGCTGCTTCGGTCGGACTTCAAAAAATAAAACTAAATAAAAAGTATCTTCATATCAACCACTATAATTTTGACCCTCGCTATGGATATGCTTGTTCACTTGTGATGTGTAACGGTACTTACCGTTTGATTATACGGGGAAATCCCAATTCTGTTCTTTCTGCTTGCGGTGAGGTGTATAAAGAGGGAAGTTCTATTCCGATGAACGAGACTGTTCGCAGTGCTTTGCGTGCGGATGCGCGGCATCTTGCAGGGATGTGCGAAAGGATCGTCGCGGTTGCTGTGATGAACTTGTCTTCTCCTTCTACCGGGGATCAGCGTTCTCTATGTCGAGGAATGACTTATTTGGGAATGTTTGGACTTTCCACGCCGATCAGCGCTGCTTCGGCAAATGCTGTAAACATTTGTGAAAAATCTGGTATCAATACTTATCTTTTGACTGATGATTATCCGGAAACGGTCTCTGCTTTGTCAAAGAGTGTTTCCATCATTGGAGAAAATGATTATCAGTATGCACTTTCCTACAGTTCGTATGAGCGTATGGATCGGGGCGTTTTTGTTGCGGATATTGAAAAATACAAAGCATATTGCGGTTTTCCGGTGGATGAAAAGCAAAACATCGTTCGTTATCACAAGGATAACGGCAATATTACAATGTCTCTGACCGACGGGGTTTTGGATGCACTGCCTCAGATGGAATCCGATATTTCGGTGGTTGGTGCGAAGGAGAAGTTAAAAGCAGTTCGATTGAACTCCGATCTTCTCTTAAAAGAAAAAAGATATGAATTGATTCCTTTCTGCATCAATTGGGCAAGAATTTTTTACAGAAATATTGTTCATATTATGCAGTACATCCTTTTGATTCAGATAACACTCGGTGTGTCCGCTTTTATCGGTGTTACGGCGAATAAGGAAGTGCCCTTTCATCTTTTACCGATGCTTTTGATGGGAATTTGCACCTGTATTCCTGCCGGCATCAATCTGTTTCAGTGTTCTCCGGGGCCAAAGCTTGAGGATAATAAGGGCGTTTTAAGAGGGGATAAGGTTGTTTCCCTCCAGGTTTTGATTATCTTGCCGCTTATTGTGGGAATTATTTCTGCACTTTGCACCATGATATCGAGACAGATCGCTTTCTACGCAACGGAGAATCTGAATGTTGCAGCTTCCGCAGCGATGATTACTTTTATTTTTTCCTCGTTTTTTGCCTCTCTTTCTTTGAAATTTGATTCGTTTTTACATGAAAATTTCAAGAATTTCGGAAAATCGGAACTGATTGTCTTTTTAGTGGATATTTTGGTTTCGATATTCCTTTGCTTTACACCCTTGAAAAACCTCTGGCTTGGATCGGGAGAATACGAAACTTTGAATGCAGCCCTTGTGGTTTTTGCATTGCTGTTCTCACTTCTTCCTGCGCTTGTCATCGAGGGAATGAAATTTTTAAAAAAAGATGATCATGCAAAATTGCATCAATCATAAATAATTGAAAGGAGTAAGTATTATGACATCTGTAACCAAAGACAGTATTATCGGAGATATCCTTGATGCTGATCAGGGAACCGCACAGTTCTTCTTTGAAATTGGAATGCATTGCTTGGGTTGCCCCGCTTCCCGCGGAGAATCGATCCAGCAGGCTTGCGCCGTTCACGGCACCGACGCTGATGCTCTTGTTGAAAAGATCAATGCATACCTTGCAACAAAGTAATTGCAGCGAAAAGAAGGCGATTCTTTCGGCTAGGCTTTTGGCTATTGCTGAAAGCCTTCCGAAAAATGCCACAGTCTGTGATGTTGGATCCGATCACGGGATTTTGCCCCTCTATTTATTGAAAGAGCGTGGCTTTTCTCGAGTGATCGTAACCGATTTAAATCCTTTGCCTCTGGAAAGAGCGAAGAAGAACTTAGCGTCATCCGGAGTTTTTGAGTTTGCTCATTTTCTTCTAACAGACGGCATAGAAGAGGTTATTCCGTTCCACCCTGATGTGTTTGTCATTGCTGGTATGGGCGGAGAGACTATTTTCGGTATTTTAAATCGTGCAAACGGAAAAATTCCTGTTGGTACAAAATTTGTTTTGCAACCGATGACTCGTGATTCTGTACTTCGGCGTTTTTTATATGAGTCGGGTTTTTTGATTACGAATGAAACGGTTGTTTATGAAAATAAAAAGTTTTTTCCGATTATTTGGTGCACTTATGATGCTGTTCCTCGACCCGAAAAGACAAGTATGTGCTTTTTAGGTGAATTTTTGCCACATAGCAAAAAAAATGAAACAAAGCTGTATTTTCAGCACCTTCTATCTCGTGTTGAAAAAAAGATACAAGGTAAGCGTGTTTCAGGGGCAGATGTAAAAGAGGAAGTACAACAACAAAAGTTACTCATATCTCTCATGAAGGAGTTTCCATGAAAATCAGAGAAATTGAAGCATATTTTGAAACCTTGTATCCAAAGACACGCGGATGTCATTGGGATAACGACGGACTTTTGCTCTGTTCTGATCGGGATAAAAGCGTAACGAAGGTCCTGACCTGTCTGGATGTAACTTTTCCCGTGATCGAAAAAGCGATTTCTGAGAATTGTGAACTGATTATCAGTCATCATCCCTTGATTTTTTCACCGATCAAAAACATAACGGAAGATACGATCGTCGGCCAGAAGATTTTATTGCTTCTTGAGAACGGTATCTCATTATTATCTTTACATACAAGATTTGACGGTGCTATCGGTGGACTCAACGAGCATTTTGCTAAAGATTTAGGGATTTTTCCTGATTCCGGCGTTGTGTTGCTGGAGGAGGAGCCTTTTATCGGCGGTATTGGTGATTTGCCGGATAAATTGAATCCCCGAGACTTTGCTTTGCGTATTTCTTCCGTTCTTGAAAGCCCCGTTAAGCTTTACAGTGCCGAGCTTGATATTAAGCGCGTCTCTTTTTGTTGCGGATCGGGCAAGGATCTTGTTATGCCGGCTCTTTTAGAGGGGGCGGATGCCTTTGTAGGCGGTGATATACCGTATCATACAGCACTGGATGCTGTTGAGAAGGGGATGACTGTGATTGATTGCGGTCATCATGCTTCCGAGAAAAAAGCAGTAAAGATTTTCAGAGAAAATTTGTTTGCTTTTTCCAGTGAGTTGGAAGTGATACCCTTTTTTGAAGATTTGGGTGGCGAAGTTGTTCAAAATCTTTGATTTTTTTGTTTATTTAGCACAAGGCAAAAATCCTTAAATTGTGCAAATAAAAAGAATTTTCAATTTATTGTATTTGTTCTTGATTATTTTTCTATTTGTGTTATAATTATCTGTGAAGTTTTATAGCATTATTTGGCATAATGTCCATATTTAGGAGGTTCATCAATGAAAAAAACAGTTGCATTATTGCTTCTTGCAGCGATGCTTTCGACACTTCTGTGTTCCTGTGCTGTGGATATGGAAGATATGGGAGCGATCATTCCCATGTATCTTGCTACCCCTCAGACAGATCTGGATCCTACCGAGATGATTTATGATAAGGATTTTGTTAAGGTTTCCGGTTTGATCTTTGAGGGCTTGACGGAAGTGACTTCAAAGGGCAAGATCGTTCCTGCTCTTGCAAGCGAGTGGGAAGAAAAATATGATGAAGAAAGAGAAGAATATTTTCTTTACATCAACCTTGTTCCTACCAAGTGGAATGATGGCAGAACCTTTACTGCCGACCATGTTATCTATGCTTGGAAGAGGGTTCTTTCTCCCGAGGTTGCAAGTCCTGCTGCCGCACTTCTTTATGACATTAAGAATGCAAAAGATGTAAAAGCCGGTATCATGACCATTGATGACCTTGGTGTGGCTGCTGTTGATGCGGATACCATTGAGGTACAGTTTGAAAAGCCGATCGATCCCGAATTGTTCCTTGAGGCAATTTCCAGCCCTGCTCTTGTTCCTTTGAGAGACGATGTTGTTGCAGGTAAAGAAGATGTTTGGTCTACCGATGTTAACGACATTGCAAATAACGGCAAGTTCAACATCAAATCCATGAAGGCAGATGGCAAATACTCCCTTGAGTTCTCTAAATTCTACCGTTTGTCCACCGAAGCTGAAGACGGTTACAATGTTTATGTAAAACCTTATCAGCTGATCTCTGATTATTCTAAGAGCTTTGAAGATGCGGTAAAGGATTTTAATGACGGCAAGATCTACTATGTTGGTGGATTTAATAAAGAAACCTATGAAGCGAATAAAAAGGATATCGAATCCTCGGATTCCCTGGCTTCCTATACCTATTATTTCGATTGCGAAAATGAAGTTTTGAAGGATGCAAAGGTTCGTAAAGCACTGAGCACTGCACTTGATAGGGAAGAGATCGCTTCTTTGATCGGCCTCGGAACCAAAGCTTCCGTAGGTTTTGTAAACGATGCCGCTACCGGAACTTCTATGAAGAAAAACTTCCGTTCCGCAGCAAAAAATGTATATGATAAAAATGCAAATCTTGATGAGGCAAAGAGCCTTTTGAAAGAGGCTAAAGTAAACGGCGGAAGTTTTGCAATTACTTACCGTGACGATCGTGCCTACGATAAGGATGTTGCTGAGTATGCAAAGAAAACCTGGGAAAGCCTTGGATTTAAGGTTTCTTTGAACGGACTTGGTGCCGAGGAATACGAAAAAGCACTTTACGGCAGTGATTTTGATGTGATCGCACTTGACTATCAGGCCCTTTCTACCAATGCCTATGCTGCACTTGCTCCTTTTGCTCCTGCTTACAGCGGAAGTGTTGTTTCTGTAGCGTTTGATGCATCCGGCATTGCTCCTCATATAACCGGATATGTTTCCGAAGATTATTCTAAGCTTCTTGATGAAGTTTTGAATGAGACGGAAAGAAGTGCTCGTGTTAAGAAGCTTGTAGAAATTGAGAAGATCCTTGCCGAGGATTGCCCTGCAATTGCTCTTGTCCAGTATTCTCACAATTATCTTGCTTCTTCCGATGTAAAAGGGCTTGAGACCAGTCCTTACGGTTACACGGTTTTCACCAATGCAACTGTAAAGAAATACGAAGAAAAGAATGAAGCTTATATTGCCGAACAGGAAGCTTTGGAAAAAGCCGAAAAATAAGCAAAATAATACGATTTACAAGAGAAAGCGAAGAGTTTTTCACATTACTCTTCGCTTTCTCTTTTTTTCGAAGTTTGTACGAAAAAATCTTGCTTTTTCCTTATAAAAATGCTATAATAACTTTGTGTATTTTTAGAGGTATCCTTTGAAGATAATTTTTATAAAATCGAGGTGTTTCGTATGAGTTTTGCAAAGCGAATTTTAGCCGTTCTTTTGGTTCTTTCTATGACTCTCGCCTTTTTTGGCTGCGCATCCAAAAAAGACAAAAAAGAAGACAAAAAAGAGGAATTTGAAACGGTTGAGCTCACAACCGAAGATGATACTGAAAAAGAGACTGCTCCCTCCGAACCGGAGTTTGTGAACCCTCTTACCGGTTTGGCATGTGACCCTTCTCTTGCAGGAAAAAGACCGATCGGTGTTATGTTCAATAATCTGGATCAAGCACTTCCGCAGATCAACCTTTCCAAGTGTGATATTATCTATGAAGCCCTTGCTGAGGGGGGAATTACCCGTTTGGAAGGTGTGATCCTTGATTATGCAAATGCCGGCAATCTTGGCAGTATTCGCTCGGCCCGTCCTTATTATGTAAACATTGCAAGAGCCTATGATGCAGTTTATGTTCATGCGGGTTGGTCTCCTCAAGCGCAAAGTTTGATCTCCTCTGCAAAGGTTGATAATTTAAACGGCGTTAACAGCAATTTCAAAGTGAACGGCGAATGGCTTTTCTGGCGTGATCAAGCTCGTTTGAACAGCGGATACGCTTTGGTGCATACGATGCTTGCCAGTGGTGATGATATTGCAGCCGGTATTGCTCAAAAAGGTTATCGTACTACGCTGAACGATGCCGGGTTCAGAGCCTTTCATTTTGACTACGACTTTAAAGGGATCGGAAATGCTAACAGTGCTAAAAAAATTATGATTCCTTTTTCCGGCTCCTATCAAGTTGAATTTTCTTATGAAGAAGATACAGGTCTCTATGCCCATCTCCGCAAAGGGAAAGCGCATATTGACGGTGCAAACAATGCACAGATTAAAACCGAAAATGTTTTCATTATCTACGCAAACCACGGCTTCTATGATTCCTACGGCCGCCGCATCATTACCTTGACCGGTGAAGGAAAAGGCGTTTATGCAAACGGCGGAGAGTATGTAAATATTATTTGGAAACGCGCCTCTGACGATGCTCCCTTTAAGTACTACAATGAGGATGGAACCGAGCTTAAGGTTTCTACCGGTACCAGTTATGTTTCCATTGTTGATGTAAAAACCCAGCCCTCTGTTACGATTTCTTAGGAGAAAATATGAACGATTTAAAACTCACAATTGCTCAACTGATTCTTTCAAAAATTGATAACTCTGATTTAACATCCGAAAATCTTCTCGATTTTTTTGATACACCGCCGAATCCCGAAATGGGTGATTTGGCGCTTGCTTGCTTTAAATTATCCAAGGTTTTGAGAAAAAGCCCTGTCATGATTGCAGAAGAGCTTGCGAAAATTTTTCAGGAAGCCTCTTTACCTGCGGTTTCTAAGGTTGAAAACGCAGGGGGATACCTAAACTTTTTCCTTTCGGATGCATACCGAATTTCTACACTTTCCGAAATGCTTGCCCAAGGCGAGAGGTTCGGTAGTAACGAAATCGGAAAAGGGAAAACAATGGTCATTGACTATTCTTCTCCCAATATTGCAAAGCGCTTTCACATTGGTCACCTTGGCACCACGATCATTGGAAACTCTATTAAACTGATCCATCAGTTTTCCGGATATAAAACAGTTGGCATCAACTATCTTGGTGACTGGGGTACACAGTATGGAAAGCTTGTCGTTTCCTTCAAGAAATGGGGAGACGAGGGAAAAATACGCGAATGCGGTATAGAGGAATTGAACAGACTTTATGTATTATTCGGTTCCGAAGCTGAAAAAGACCCCTTATTGAATGATGAAGCCAGAAAGGAATTCGCAGCTCTGGAAGCAGGGGATGAAGAAAATCTTCGGCTTTGGAGACTGTTTAAAGAAATCAGCCTTAAGGAGTATATGAAGACTTATGATCTTCTCGGCGTTTCTTTTGACAGCTTCAACGGTGAAAGCTTTTACAGCGATAAAATGCCTGCTGTTGTAGACGAATTAAGAGAAAAAAATCTCTTGAAACTGGATGACGGCGCTTCGCTTGTTGATCTTGAGGCGTTCAATATGCCTCCTTGCTTAATTTTAAAGAGAGACGGTTCTTCCCTTTATCCTACGAGAGATATTGCTGCCGCCCTTTGGCGTAAAAATGAATATCATTTCGATAAGTGTGTTTATGTCACAAGCGCCGGTCAAAGTCTTCATTTTGCGCAGTGGTTTAAGGTGATCGGTCTTATGGGATATGATTGGGAAGATCAGCTTGTCCATGTTCCTTACGGCACCTTCAGCATCAACGGTGAAAAGATCGCTTCCAGAACCGGTAATGTTGTTTTGCTTGACGATTTGTTTGATGAGGCGATTGAAAAAGCAGGCGCTATTATTGAAGAGAAAAATCCCGGACTTGAAAACAAGGACGAGGTTGCAAGAGATGTTGGTGTTGGTGCGGTAATTCTTTCCAGCCTGTCTGCCAACAGAATCAAAGATGTAAACTTCAATTGGTCCGAAGCTCTGAATTTTGATGGGAATACCGGCCCTTACGCTCAGTATACCTATGCAAGAGCTTGTAGCATTTTGAACAAAGCGGAAAGCTTTACTTGCCCTAAAAAAGCAAGTCTTTGTTTTGAGGAAAAGGAATTGATTTCTACTCTTTCGCTTTTCCCGGAAAAGATCGTGCGCGCTTTGAATGAGTACGAGCCTTCTATTGTAACTCGTTTTGCGCTTGAGCTTTGCCAAAGCTTTAACCGTTTTTACAATGCATGTCCCATTCACAGCTCAGAGGGAGATGAAAAAATGCTTCGCCTTTCTCTTTGCCAGGCAGTGAAAAACACCCTAGGTACTGCGCTCCATTTGATTGGCTTGCGTACACCTGAAAAAATCTAAATAAGTATTTCGGAGGAAATTATAATGTCAGGCCATTCTAAATGGAATAATATTAAACACAAAAAAGAGAAGACCGATGCACAAAGAGCAAAGGTTTTCACGAAAATCGGTAAAGAAATTGCAATGTGTGTCAAAGCAGGTGGTGCCGATCCCAATGCAAACTCCAAGCTTCGTGATCTGATTGCCAAAGCGAAAAGCTTGAATGTGCCCAATGATAATATTGACCGTGTTATTAAAAAGGCGGCATCTTCTGATTCTGAAAATTACGAATCGATCTATTACGAAGGCTACGGTCCCAGCGGTATCGCTGTTATCGTGGAATGTGCTACGGATAACCGTAACCGTACCAGCGCCGATCTTCGCCACTATTTTGATAAATTCGGTGGCAATCTGGGTACCACGGGCTGCGTTTCTTACCTTTTCACCGATAAAGGCATTATTCTTGTTGATGCTGAAGGCGTGGATGAAGATGCGATCATGGAAGCGGCTTTGGAAGCAGGCGCGGATGATATCGGTCTGGAAGAGGATGCTTTTGAGGTTCTGACTCCCGTCAATGATCTTTACACCATTAAAGAGACGCTGGAAGGAGCAGGCTACACGATTCTTTCTACCGAAGAAGCTAAAATTCCTGCAACCTATGTCAATCTTTCCGATGAAGAAGCTGTGATCAAGATGAACAAATTGATCGACGCTTTGGATGACAATGAAGATGTTCAGAATTATTGGCACAACTGGGAAAACGAATGAGAAAGGATGAAGAAAAAAGAGGCGACTCCAGCTATGCTGAAGGTGCCGTTTCAATTCTTTCTGTTTTAAAAAACGATTCTCGTTTTGTTAATGAAATTTTGATTTTACCCGACATCAAACGGGATGAAAAAAACATAATCAAGCTTCTCTCTGCCGCGAAAAAGAAGAAAGTTCCTGTTCGCATATCTTCCAAGGAGTTTTTTGATTCTGTGACTACAGGTCACACGCACGGCGGTGTGATTGCTTCTGTCGGCGAAAGAAAAATGAGATCTGTACGAGAGGTCTTTAGAGAAGGAAACGGTTTTGTTTTTATGCTCTGCGGCATTGAGGATCCTTTTAACTTTGGCTGCGCGGTCCGTTCCTTTTTTGCTGCGGGTGCAGGCGGTATGATCCTTACTCCTCGAAATTGGCTTTCTGCCGCGGGTGTTACCCTTCGCTCTTCCGCAGGGACTACGGAGGGTATTCCTTGCGCAGTTTACGAAGATCCTGCTGAACTTTGTCAGATTGCGAAGGAGGAAGGATATAAAATTGTTTGCGCCAGTGAGAAAAATTCTGTTGATCTCTACGATGCTGACCTGAAAAAACCGATTTTTTTGATCATAGGCGGCGAGAA
>JAZUOK010000009.1:0-7231 GCA_045604665.1 Eubacteriales bacterium
CCTCCCCCTGCATCTTCTACCACAACTTCCACCACAACCAAAGCACCTACTACCACAACCAAGGCTCCTGTGAAGGGACTTGATTTCAAAGCACTGAATGAGCAGATCGCTGCTGCCGAAGCTTTGAAGGCGGAAGATTACACTGCTGCATCCTGGGCAAACTTGGAAGCGGCTTTGAAGATTGCAATTGACGCTCGCGGTGCTAAGAAACAGGCTGATATTGATTCTGCAACCGATGCATTGAAGATTGCCATTGCTTCTCTTGTTCCTGCCTCTGCCGATTCTACTGCTGCTTTGAAGGAAATGGTAGAAGAGGTAAAGAAATATGAAGAAGACAGCAAGGTAGTTACTTCCTACAAGGCATTGAGTGAAGCACTCCAGCAGGCAGAAGCAGCACTGGCCGGTGGCAACAAGGAAGAAATCGAAGCTGCAGCTGCAAAACTGAAGGCAGCATTTGAAGCCTTTAAGAAAGAGATCAAAGCACTTTCCAAGACCGAGATCGTAGAGGTTGAAAAGTCCTGTGAGCACGAAGGCCCCTTCTGTAACATTCGTATTCACAAGATCTGGCTGATCCTCCTGATCATCAGCTTCATCCTGAATCTTCTCTTTATCGCTCTTATCGTTTACTACTTTATCAATCGCGATAAGATCAACAAGGAAGAAGCGAAGAAGCCCACTGAAAAGGCTGAAAAGTCCTCTGACGACGATTCTCTTATCATGTAAAATAAAGAAAAAAGCAGGCTAAATGCCTGCTTTTTTTCTTTGGGTTGACAAACAAATTTGCAAATGATACAATCGGAAAAAGACAAAACTTTTGGAGGAAATGGGAATGTTTGAGAAAATATTGCCTGAAGAGGCAGGGGTTTCTTCTCTTGATATTTTGGAGATGATCCGTTCCTTTAACAAAAGAGGCTTTCGAATGCACAGCGTTCTTATGATGAAGGGGGAAAAGCTCTTCTGTGAAGCGTATTGGGCTCCTTTTCATAAAGACCGTATTCACCGTATGTATTCGGTTACAAAGAGCTTTACTTCCGTAGCCATCGGCCTTTGCGTGGAGGATGGCCTTGTGGATCTTGACGCTCCCATCGCTTCCTATTTCCCCGAGAAAATCGAGAGAGCGTTGCCCGAATTTTTGAAAAAGCAAACGGTTCGGGAAATGCTGACCATGACCACCGTGGGCAAAGCCCAGTCCTGGTTTGCAAATTCCGTGGAAGACCGCACCCACTGGTATTTTAGTAACGAAAGATCTCTCCGTCCTTCCGGAACGATATGGGAATATGACAGCCCCGGCTCTCAGGTCCTTTGTTCCTTGGTGGAAAAGGTGACGGGCAAGGAAATGTTCGATTATATGTACGAAAGGATCTTTTCTAAGATCGGTACATTCCAAACGGCAAAAATGCTCCATACGCCAAACGGGGATACCTGGGGCGATTCCGCTATGATCTGCACCCCTCGCGACCTTGCTTCCTTCGGCCTTTTTGTGATGAGAGAAGGAAAAATGAACGGTGAAAAAATCATGGACGGCGCTTATTTGAAAGAAGCCTCTTCCAAGATCGTGGATAATCAGAGAAATACCCACCCAAGTGTTTTTGATCACGGCTACGGCTATCAGATCTGGCGCATAGAGGGGGGAGAAGGCTTTGCTTTCAACGGACTGGGCAATCAGTTCTGTATTTGTATTCCAAGGCTGGATCTTACCTTTGTTTGTACTGCGGATAACCAAGGCTTTCCTTTCTCCGAGGACTATATCGGTGCCCAGTTCCTTGATAGAATTGTTTCTAATATGAAGGATGGCCCCTTGCCCCGTGATGAAAAAGCTTATCAAGAGCTTCAAGATTATATTTCTTCTCTTACGCTTTACTCCTTAAAAGGAATGGAAGATTCCCCCATGAGAGAGGTAATTGATGGGGCGGAATATATCTGCGATCAAAATCCACTTGGCTGGAAGAAGTTTTCCTTCTATTTTGATACGCCCACTTCCGGTGAACTTCGGTACACCAAGGAAAATGGGGAAATGGTGCTTCCGTTTTATGTGAACAAGAATCGCTTCGGCATCTTTCCGGAAGAAGGCTATTCCAAGGAAAGAGGGGGTATGTATGCCCCCGGCCACCACTATGAAGATGCGGTTTCCCTGGCTTGGGTTCAGGAGAATCGTTTGCAGATCCTTGCACAGATCGTGGACGAGTACTTCGGCAATCTGTCCCTGACCTTTGGTTTCCGCGATGATTTGGCAGTGGTCCGTTCCTTCCGTAAGGGAGAGAATTTTATGAAGGATTACGACGGCGATATTTTAGCGAAAAGAAAATAAATGTGACCCGCCCGAAAGGGCGGGTTTTGTTGACACTTTTTTTCGCCTGTGTTATACTGAAAAAAGGAAATGAGAGGAGATGATGAAATGGCCGAGCCTGCATATCGCAAGGTGTACCAAGCTCTGAAGGATGCTATTGTGCAAAAGGTTTATAAGGTGGGCGATGTACTTCCTGCCGAGCCGGAACTGGAAAAGACCTTCGGATTCAGCCGTACCACCATTCGCAAAGCCATCGATATGCTTGCCAGAGAAGGATACATCTCGGTTCGCCAAGGATCGGGCACTCGTGTGCAAAGCAGAAAAGCGGTGCAAAACCTCAATGCTTTTTCCTCCATCTCTCAGTCTGTTGCCGCCAAGGGCCTGCAGGTGGGTCTGAAAAGCTGCTTTTTGGAAATTTGCCCTGCGGACAGCAAGATTGCTTCGCTTCTGGAGATTCGGGAAGGGGAGAAGGTGCTTTGCATTCACCGCATCAAAACTGCAGGAAAAAGCCCTATTTGCCTTATTAAAAATTTCATTCCCCTGTCTCTTGTTCCTGATATTAAATTGGATATAAAAATTCCCGTTCTCTATGATTTTTTAAAGGAGAATTACGGTATCGAGTATTCTGCTTCCAAAGATGTGATCAGCGCTCACAATGCTTCCTTCGAGCAGGCATCCCTTCTTGAAATTGAGCCGAAGAGTGCCCTTTTACATGTGCAAAGGGTATGTTTCCGGAAAGGAGTTCCTTCCGAAGTGGATATTGTAGATATGATCGCAGATCTCTACGAATACGAGATCTTTTTGGGAGAAAAAATCGGATAATAGCAAAAAGGCTGTCTTCACACTGTTTTTTGGTGTGAACGATGGCTTTTTCTTTTTGAAAATACTTGACACTAAAACATAATCACGATAAAATAAATCTGAATAAAACATAATGATGTTTAGAAGGGGTACCGATGGAGAAAAGAAAGGTTCTTTTGGCGTTTGATTTGGGGACCAGTGGTGTGAAATGCTCTGTTTTCGATACGAAGGCAAAGCATCTTGCTTCTGCTTATGGAGAATATCCCACCTATTTTCCCGGTGAAGGTCTTCAGGAGCAAAAGCCCGAAGAGTGGATCACATCCATTCGCAAAGCCCTTTTTGAAATGAAGGATGTTATTTTGGAAAGCAAGGTTTGTGCCATCGGGGTATCCGGTCACTCCTTGGGAGTGATTCCCGTGGATGAAAAGGGAAACCTTCTTACGCCTTCCGTTCCGATTTGGTCGGATGCCCGTGGGAAAAAGGAAGCAGAAGCTTTCTTTGAAAAATGCGATTACAATACTTGGTACGAAAAAACGGGGAACGGCTTTCCTGCTTATTTATATGGCATTTTCAAGGTGCTTTGGTATAAGAAACATATGCCTTCTCTTTATGAAAATGCCGTGGCGTTTCTTGGAAGTAAAGACTTTATCAACTTTTATTTAACAGGAAAGATTGCCACGGATCATTCCTATGCATCCGGAAGCGGACTGTACGGTCTGAAAGAAAAAACATATATGGAAGAATACGCCTTGATTGCAGGGGTGGATATTCAAAAGTTTCCGCCTGTTTTTTCCTCTCATCAGATCATTGGTACCGTGACTCCAAAGGCTGCGTCGGATCTAGGCCTTGAAGCTGGGATCCCCGTTGTAGCAGGCGGTGTGGATAATGCCTGTATGACCCTTGGAGCAGGCTGCTTTGAGGAAGGGGATAGTTATGCTTCTCTCGGCTCTTCTGCTTGGGTAACGGTGTGTGCAAAAGATCCTTTGGCGAAGAGAGAAAGCGGCGTATATACTTTTTGTCACTGCGTGGAAGATATGTTTATTCCAAGTGTCGGTATTTTTTCCTCGGGCAGTGCTTTGGAATGGGTCAGAAAGAATATTTTCCCGGAATTTGATGGCGCGGACCGCTTTGAAAAAATGGCTTATCTTGCGGAAAGATCCGAAATAGGAGCTAAGGGAATTTTATTTGTTCCTTGCCTTGCAGGCGGAGCCTCGGTAGATCCTTCTCCCAATACAAAGGGTGCTTTTTTCGGACTGTCTCTGGGACATGAAAAGGAAGACCTTGCCCGTGCGGCGTTTGAAGGGACCGCCACGCATCTTTATGCTGCTTCGGAAAAGATGATCCTGGAAGAGAGGATCTTGGAGCCGCTTATCCTGGTAGGCGGCGGTGCAAAAGGAGAATTTGCAAGGAAGATTTATGCGGATGTGTTCGGGATCCCGGTTGCCGTATCCTCGGTTCAGCAAGCGGCGGCTTCTCTCGGAGCTGCGGCATTGGCGGCTCGCGGTTGTGGCTTGTGGGACTCCTATTCTCCCTTGAAAACCATTTTTAAAGATGTGAGAAAATACAAACCGAATATGGAAAATCATAAAAAATATAGCAAAACATTTCCCATTTGGAAGGCGGCTCGGCGCGCCTGCGCTGAAATAGGTGATTTTCTCTCCGAGGCAGAAAAGAGGTAGTTATGTACGAAAATCTATTAAAAATGAGTATTTCGATCATAGAAGGTCTCAGCACTCCTATCCCTGAAAAGGGAAGGATCGCAGGGCTTGGCATTTCTACTCCGGGCAACGGAAGATTGATCTCTACGGGAGATAATGTTCATTTTCCCTTGGGAACTGCATACCTTACGCTCGGTGTGCGCGGTGTCGCCAAAAAAGCGACGGAAAATGCCAAGGAAAAAACAGGGGATGAAAAAGATCTTTTGGAAGGGATCTCTGCAGTTTATCATGCCCTCGGCGATTATTTTGCACGGTATTCCGCAGTTCTTTTGAATGAGGAAGATCCTCGCCTGAAAAGGATCGGAGAAAACATCAGGGTGCTTTCCGAAAGTGCGCCTCAAAATTTTGAGCAGGCTGTTCAGCTTTTTGCACTGATCTGGATGATCCGTAACCTAAACCGTGCAGGGGGAACCCTGGGAAGACTTGATGTTCAGCTTTATCCCTTCTATAAAAAGGATATGGAAAAGGGAATTTTGACCGAAGAGGAAACCGTTCAGATCCTCTCTGATTTTTGGGTTCTGATTGATGAAAACCAAAGCGGAGATACCCTCAATAATGTTATGGTCGGCGGTAAAAATCCCGACGGCACTGTGGCAGGGGGACGCCTTTCTGCTTTGATCATAAAGGCAAAAAGGCTGACTGTGGGAAGCGAGCCCCATATCAATGTGCGCGTTCATGAAGGAATGCGTGAAGATGTGAGAGATGAAATGCTATCCCTGCAGGCGCTCGGTCACGGTCAGGCAACGATGTATAACGATGAGGTGATCATTCCCGAAATGCTTCGGGTAGGAATCCCGGAAGAGATTGCCTTTTCCTATGCCAATGACGGTTGCACTGAGGTGGTTTTGGAGGGAAATGCCGGTATTGACTTTTTCCATATCGATGCCGTAGCAACCTTTGAGCTTGCTTTCAATAACGGCTCTTGGGCAAAAAGGTGTTATCGCGAAAAGGTAAAATATTGGAAGGATAACCAGGTAGCCAAGTTCTACACGCCCGACGCCATTGCCGGCTTTGAATCGGGCAGAATTGAGGACTGCAAGGATTTTGACGAGTTTTACCGATGCTTTTTAAAGCAGTACAAATTTCAACTTATGCACAAGTGTCAAAAGCTTCTCAGACTGCATGAGGACCGAATGATCGGCGGAGAAGCGTCTCTTCTTTTAAACGGCAGCTTTGATTATATTTTATCTTCGGGAAAGGATGTTTTCCGAGGAGGCTTTCCGTGGCAATGGTATATGATGTTTTCCGGCTCTATTCCCACGGTGGCGGATTGTCTTGTTGCAGTAAAAAAACTGATCTTTGAGAAAAAGGCATACACGATCTCTCAGGTGAAAGAGGCCATTTATCACAATTTTGAAGGCTTTGAAGAAATGCGTGCGGAAATGCTTTCTCAGCCGAAATTCGGGAATGATCTGGACGAGGTGGATCTGATCGCTGCAGATATTGCGAAAAAGTATTGCCTGTGGCTTGAAAAATTCGGAAAAGAAACGGGCTTTACCATTTATCCTGCGCTTTTGGGATGGCGTTTCTTGGAGGAGGCTTACGGTACCTCCGCAACTCCCGACGGCAGGAAATACGGAGATCCCATTGCGGAGCATTATTGTGCAACCCCCGGAAAGGCAGTAAAAGGACCTACTGCACATATCGCCTCTATTGCAAAGGCGAAGGAGGCTCTCGGGAAAGCCATCGGTGTGGGCGCGGTTCACATCACCCTTCCTGCAAGTCTCGGCAAAGATGAAAAGGAAAAGAAGATGCTTCTTTCCGCTATCGGACAGGCGGCCTTTAAAGAGGGCCTTAATCAGATGAATATTGCTCTTTACGATGTAGACCTTTTGCGTCGCGCGCAAAAAGACCCCGAAAATCACAGGGATGTGATCGTCAGAGTATGGGGTTACAGTGCAAGATTTGTAGACCTCTGCCGCGAGATGCAGGAGCATGTGATCGGGCGCATTGTGGAATAAAGGAGAATCAAAATGGATTTAAAACTGTTACCTAGAATGATCGACTTAAGCTGTGTGAAAACCAATTCCAGCTTTGAAGAAATGGAGAAAATGATCTTTCTCGCAAAAAAATATCACTTTATTTGCTGCTTTTCTATGCCTTATTATACAGAGTGGCTCATTGATCGGTTAAAGGACGCACCGGATACCATTGTTGGCGGCGCGGTGGGATTTCCTCACGGCAATGAACTGACTCAGTTGAAGGTAATGAGTGCCAAAATGCAAAAGGAAATGGGCTGCGGCGAAATCGATATGGTACAAAACCTGACAGCACTGAAGAATAAGGACTATGATCAGGTTGCAGCTGACATTGCCGCGGTGAAGGGTGCTATTGGAGATACACCCTTGAAGGTGATCCTTGAGGTTTCTTATCTGACCGAGGATGAAATTTGCCGCGGTGCAGAGATCGCAGTAAAAAGCGGTGC
>JAZUOK010000010.1:0-8698 GCA_045604665.1 Eubacteriales bacterium
ATTGTTGGGGGAGTTGAGAAGAACCACCTTGGTCTTTGAAGTGATGGCCTCTTCCATTTTTTCAAGATCAAGCTGGAAAGAAGGCTGTTGACAAAGAACGGGAACAAGAACACCGCCTGCCTTTTCGATAAAAACGCGATACTCGGGGAAAAGGGGTGCAGGAACCACAACTTCATCACCGGGATTCAGGAGTGCGTGGAGGGCACAGGTAAGAGACGCGGCAGCACCGCAGGTCATATAGATCAAATCCCCCTTTGCCTCAAAGCCGAATCTCTCCTTGATGGAATCGGCAATGGCTCCTCTTACTCCCATATCACCGGCAGAAGAGGTATAGCCGTGGAGAAGGCAAGGATTCATCTCCTTTACAAGCTCCGTGATGGTCTCGCCGATCTTGTCAGGTGCAGGAATGCTGGGATTTCCCAAGGAAAAATCATATACATTTTCCGCACCGATCTCTCTTTTTCTTTTTGCGCCGTATTCCGCAATGGCGCGGATCACCGAGCTTTCATAGCCGAGCTTCATCATTTCCTGTGAGATCATTTTTTCTTTCCTCCAAACAAAATAAAAAAATCCGCCGTTCCGTTTTATTGCAAAACAGGAAATGCGGACGATCTGAACCGTAGAAAATAGAATTTATTTTCCGGAGTACAGGCAGTCCGCTGCAGTAAAGTAATAAAATCGAGCGAAATACTGAGTCATACCGCCGTCTCCTTTCAGAAATTTTTACTTATTATAAGATAGATGCCGAAAAAAGTCAAGCGAAAACAAGAAAAAAAGCCCGAAGAATCGGACTTTTTCACGATGCAGAAAAAAATTCCTCGCGCATTTTTTTCAAGATCCTCTTTTCTTCTCTGGAAACCTTCACCTGCGTGAGCCCCAAAAGGCGCGCGGTCTGCTCCTGTGTCAGAGAACGAAAATACCGAAGCTCAATGAGCCTTTTCTCTTCCTTCGGCAAAGAAGATACCGCTTCCCGAAGGGCAATTTTGCTGACCTCCTCGTCGATTGGGTCCTCCCCTACGATCTTTTCGGGAGAAAAGCCTGTGTCTTCATCCTCTGCGTAAAGGGAAAGGGCAGGCCGTGCGGATTCCATGGCAAGGACCGCCTTTTCTTCACTGAGATGAAGGGCCTTGCAAATGATCTCCATGGTGGGACTTTTCCCCTCTTTTTTCTCGTATTCCTCCGAGAAGCGGAAAATGGCCGCCGCATTGCTTCGGATCTCGCGGCTGATCTTGATCCACCCATCGTCCCGCAAAAAACGCTTGATCTCCCCTAAGATCAAAGGCACCGCATAGGTGGTAAAGCGGCAGTTTTTTTCAGCCTTAAAGCCTCGGATCGCCTTGATCATTCCCATAGAGCCGATCTGGATCAGATCTTCAAATTCCACCCCTCGCCCCACAAAGCGCAGAGCAATGCTTTTCACAAGGCCCATATTGGTGGAAACGATCTGTTCCATTGCCTTTTCATCCCCTTCTTTTGCCGCAAGAAGAGTCTTATGATCGTTGATAAAAGAAGGAGTCATCCAAGCTTTTTTCTCATGGTGATTCTGGTAAAGCCGGGCTTTGTGCTGATTCTGACGCCGTCACAAAAAGCAGAAATGATGGGAAGCCCCATTCCGCTTCGCTCCCCTTCCCGATCGGTGGTGAAAAAAGGCTCCATTGCCCGCTCCACATCCTCGATGCCGCGGCCCTTATCCGTCACGCGGCAAACAAGGGTCCTGTCCGAATAAAAAATAAGCTCCAAAAGGACAAATTTTCCCCGATTCTCTCCCGAATATCCGTGTACGATGGCATTGGTCACCGCTTCACTTACAACCGTTTTGATATCCGCAAGCTGAGAAGGGGTCACCCCTAAATGCATCAAAAATCCTGCCGTTACAATACGGGCAAAGCTTTCATTTTGTCCCAGTGCCGGAAAGCGCACCCGAACGGAATTTACCACTTCCTTCATTTTTCTCCCTCACATTCTCATAAATACTTTGTTTCGATCCTTTTATCCATTCCTGCAAGCCGAAGGATCTTCATACAGCCCTCGGTAGGATTTAACAGAACAAGCCTTGCTCCCGCTTCATCGCACTTTCTTTTTCTCCCGAGGATCAGCCCCAGTCCCGAGGAATCCATAAACTCCGTTTCCCCAAGATCCAGTAAAAGCCTTGAAGGCTTCTTTTCCGCAAATTGCCGATCGATCTCCTCACGCAGGGAAGCGGCACTGTGATGGTCAATATCCCCCGTGATCCGAGCGATCAGATCGCCCTCTTTGACAGCCGTGATCAGTTTCATCGTCCTTTTCCTTTCCTTGTTACTGCTTTTATCATACAAAATGAAAAAGGCAAATTTTGTCATACTCCGTCGCCCCTCTCGTTGACTTTTCCATAAAAAAAGATATAATAAAAACCGAAAGGAAGGTTTTTTTGTATGAAACTGATCTCTTGGAATGTAAACGGACTTCGAGCCTGTATGACAAAAGGCTTTATGGATTTTTTTAATGCTTCCGATGCAGACTTTTTCTGCATTCAGGAAAGCAAAATGCAGGAAGGGCAGGCAGAGGTGAGTACCCCGGGCTACTATCAGTTTTGGTCCAGTGCCGAAAAGAAGGGCTATTCCGGCACAGTGATCTTTTCCAAAAAAGAGCCCCTTTCCGTCACCCTTGGAATCGACGGAAAGTATAGCGATGAGGGGAGGCTCATCACCCTGGAAATGCCCGATTTCTATCTGGTCAATTCCTACACCCCCAACGCTCAGCCGGAGCTTAGGCGCCTTGACTACCGTATGAAGTATGAGGACGATTTAAGAGAATACCTCTCGGGCCTTGCAGAGAAAAAAAGCGTGATCCTTTGCGGAGACTTAAATGTGGCCCATGAGGAGATCGACCTGAAAAACCCCAAGACCAATGTGGGAAACCCCGGCTTTTCCGATGAAGAAAGAGAAAAATTCTCCCGTCTTTTAGCGGCAGGCTTTACCGATTCCTTCCGCTATCTCTATCCCGACAGGAAGGATGCCTACTCCTGGTGGAGCTACCGTATGAAAGCAAGAGAAAGAAATGTAGGGTGGCGCATCGACTATTTTGTAGTCTCCCGTGACCTGAATGAAAAAATAAAAGACAGCGGCATCCTCCCAGATGTCCCGGGAAGTGACCACTGCCCCATCTTTTTAGAACTAAAATAAAAAAAAGAGAAGCTTCTGCTTCTCTCTTTTTTGTACCTTGTCGCTTTTTGAAAAAAGCGACGCAAAAACTTATAACTAATAATAGATTACTTTGGATTTTATTCCTTTATTATCTTTTATAAGTCGGAAGTTTTCTTTGCTTACTTTCTTTTTCCAAAAGAAAGTAAGCCGCAGCCGATTTATCACAAAGTTTAAAACGAAATAAAATCGAGCGAGACGAGGCGCCCGAAGGAAATGCGAAGGAGTTTACTTGCCGTAAATGACTGAGCATTTCTCTGAAGCGGAACGAAGTCGCAGCCGATTTTATAAAGTTTTTATCCGATCATCATAAAAGGAGTACTACCATCCAACTCATAGCGGAAAATGTAACCGCATTGACCTGCGGTAGTCTTTCTCTTTTCGCAAACCAGATACTGGCCGTCACCAAAGGAATAAAGTCCTGTGGAGCCGAAGGGGAACAAAAATCCTCTCACGCCGCTTTGTTCATCTTTTTCTCCTGCATCCAGAAGTGTGAGTACCTCGCCCTCAAAATCCATTCCACGAAGCTTCTCCCATTTTGCAGGAACGGTAGCATCCACCGCAAAGAGAGGATAGTTGGGGTAAATCTCCTTTTTCCCCTTATATACTGCCATGTAAAAGGCACCGGAGAAGGGGTCGTATTCCAGGTTCTGCACACCGTAATTGGTGTTACCCGTAAACACAAAGAATTTATGAAGAGGCTTTTCAAAGCCGCTCTTGTGCATGGCATCCTGCTTTAAGGGAAGGGCAACCTTGTCCCAAACGGTAACATCGTAGCATAAAAGCACCTGATAGTCATTGTCCTCTCGTTCCAGATCGCTGTATACACCGTAGGCCACATAAAGATATATACCCTCTTCTGCACTTTTGCCGGGCAAAGGGCCGAAGGTGGTACCGTCAATACCGGAGCAGCCGTGCTTGTGGGGAACCTGTTCCCCCTTGGCATTTTTGCCAAAGCCGTTGTAATCTTCCACTGCCTCGCGGATATAGACCGCTGTCATCAGATCCGCACCGTCCGCAGCCATATCCACACGGTCGATCTTATCCACATCAAAACGAACCACATAAAAGCCGTCGTCAAAAACAGATGTACTGCCGAGCTTGGCTAAGATCTCTCTGCCGATAATGTCGTTTTTATATTCAAGTGATCCGTAAACGCAGCCGTCCTTTTCATTAAAAGCAATGCACCCAAGATGTCCCACAAGACCGTCTACAGAGCCTACGATCTTTCCGTCAAGAGTAGCTTTTACAAGCTTTGTGGTAAAGGAATAATAAATATATCCCTTCTTTTTGTCCACACAAATACCCTGAATATGGCAACCTCCCCAAGCACCCGTGTAAAGAGGCTGGGGAATGATATCTCTTGTTTCTTTTCTTTCTACATTCATCTTCATCACCTCGGATTTTGATAATTCATTATATCACACCCGCATTTTTTCTGCAACAACAAAAAAAGCCGTGAAAATCACGGCTTTTTCTTTTAATAATCAAACAGGTTTTGCGGAAGATCAAACCAAATAAATACAAAAGATAAAATAAGAAAAATAGCATTCACGAGAAGCACGGTAACTTTTTTCTGATTGGGCGTATTCTTATCAGATGAAACAATAATAGCTGCAATAATGCCTGCTACAACGGGGATCAAAGAATAAAAGGGCTTTAAGTCCGCATCCAAGCCAATTGCCCAACGGAAATTAAAACTGCTCATATATACTTTTTGTTCCGTTTGTGCACTTACACGAATCAAAAAAGTAATAATTGCACTTAAAACCGTAAAGATATAAGACTTGCCGACACGGCTTTTTCCCGTAGTTTGTCCGTTGCTTTCCACGGAATTTCCTTTATCTGCTGTTGATTTGATTTCACCGCCGCAAAAAGCGCAAAAACGGTCTTGCGCATCTGCACTTTTTCCACAAGCCTTGCAAACAAACATTTCCTGCTGTTCTACACGAACACCGCATTTGGGGCAAAACAAAACTCCGTTTTCCGGAAGGGTATAATTACAATTTTTACAATTCATATTTTTTCCTTTCTGACATTTTTTAAAATGTCAATCCTACAACAAAAATAACAATCGTCCACAAAAGCATCTTGGTGTTTAACTTTCCTTGCTTTTTATAGGTTAAATAAACCAAATAAGCGTTGCAAAGCGTCAAAATTAAAGCAGAAATAAATCCGCCAAGCAATCGAATTGCAGTAATGACAATCAAAAGCATCGGCATCCAAACTCCGCCAAGCTTTTCTGCGCCGCCGCGTTTTTCGATCAAGGCGTTAACAGGCTCCAAAAACTGTAAATAATCCTTTTTTATTCCCGTCGCATTCAAAGATTCATTTCGAGAAGCTTTCTCTTCCTGTTTTTCACTCTCTATTACAGTTTGCTTCCCATCTTCCCTTAACATTTTTCCGCAACCGGTACAAAAACGCGCTTCCTCAGAAAGCTGTTTTCCGCAAAATTGACAAAGCATATTTTTCCTCCTTTCTGAGCGCAATTTTAAATATCCCAAATCGGGATATTTTTATTATACCAATGTGGGATAATAATGTCAAGGGGTGATTTTATGCGATTAAAAGAAATTCGTAAAGCCAAGGGCATATCCCAGTTAAAACTCGCATTGGATCTAAATACCAATCAAAATACCATTAGCCGCTACGAAACCGGCGAACGAGAGCCGGGAATTAAGGAACTTGTTAAAATTGCCGATTATTTCAACATCTCCGTAGATTACCTTTTAGAAAGAACCGACAATCCCCATATACAAAAATAAAAGCCGTGAAAATCACGGCTTTTTCTTTATTGATATTTGATCTCAAAATTGATCCCCGAAATGCCGGGAACAACGCCCTTTTCTACAAGAGCCTTGTTTTCCTCATGGCATAACAGCCACTTATTCTTGCGGAAAAGCACAGGATCCTCCGTTTTATTTTCCAAGGGAATATTGGTTCCCTCCGGAAGGGCTACTACGCACCCAAAGCCATCGTCACTTACCTGACAAGGACAAAAATGAAGGGTAGTGGCATACACCTCGATCACCGTGCCTTCGGGCAGATAAAATGCCTTGAATTTGGAAGAGGAGATCTTGTTATCCACAATATCACTCTTTTTTGCAAGAAGGAGAACAAGAGGGGTTGTAGCAATGTTGATCTCATTGGAAAAATGCCATTCGGTAGCATTCATCAGTGTGTTTTGTCCAAAGCAATATCCCGTCTGCGCAGGAAGCGTTCCAAAGAAAGCGTCTTTGATCTTTTCAGAAATACGAAGCGATTCAAAATTTTCCACCGAGGGCAAATAGGAAGAACCCTCCCGGGGAAACGGGATCTTCTTTGCTTCCTGCAGAATTTCGGAGCAATCTAAATTTTCGATCACTCTGCCGAAAGTCTCAAATTCTTTGTCAGAAATGTGAAAAAATGAAATTTCGGGGTTTAATTTCTTTAAGTTTTCAATCATTTTTTCCTCCCCTATTCTTCCACGGTAATACAGTGGGTGTGGTAGAAGGTCTCCCCTGCCGAAAGGGCTGTGATCCCTTCTTTTTTTGTAATATCAAAATCGGAACCTACAATATCCTGAATACCGTTCCAAGGCTCCAGGCAGATATAGGGTGCACCCGGCTTATGCCACAAAAGAAAATAAGGATCGTCCGGGAAATCCACACGCACCGCTTTTCCCGTTTTTCGGTTCCGAAGGGTTGCTGAGCGAGATTTTAAGTCTTTAAAAACAAGAGCATCTACCGTAAAATATTTATCATAAAGGGGCAAAAAATTCTGATCCTTGATAATGGGAAGGGTCTGATCCGACAAAAGATTTCCGTAAAGCACATAGGCGTTTAATGTTTCCTTCTGGGGAAAGATCACATCATAATCCTCGATACCCTCGGGGGTAAAATATCCCTCATGAGACCCGATATTAAAGTACATGGTTTCGCCGCTTTCGTTTTTCACGGTATAATCGATCTTCAAGGTTTTTCCTTCCAGCGTATAGGTGACTCTCAGTTTATAATCAAAAGGAAAGGCTTCTTTTGTTTTTTCGCAGGAAGTATGCAAAAAGGTAACGGAATTTTCTGTTTTCTCCCCTACCGAAAATTTTTCACCGCGAATATAGCCGTGCTTCGGCATGGAGTATTCTTTTCCGCCCAAAAGATAGCGATCCTCTTTCAGACCTCCGCAAACGGGGAACATCAAGGGACAGGAAAGGCCCCAGATTTCTTTTTTGCCGGGCCAGATATATTCATTTTTCTCCGTACAAAGGCTTTTCAGCTCCGCACCCACTTCACTGAAAATTGCCGTCAAAAATTCGTTTTGAATGGTAATCATTTTTTCTCCTCTGACCGAAAATGACACCGCAAAAATTTTTACAGCGGTGTCAATTTTTCATTTTTTAAGAAATCGAGTGGTCTACCTTCAGATTGGGGAAATACTTGCAAAATTCTTCGATTTCTTTGCGCCAATCTCCCAAAACCTCTACAAAGTGGTGAATGTAAGGCCCGTCGATGAGGCGGTCCTCCACCTTTTGCAGATCCTGAAATTCGCCCCAGATATAAGTACCGCTGGTCTTGGGGCCGTCGGTGGTGGAGCATAAAAGGGGCAGGATCATATAATCGCCGCTTTCCTGGTCAAGGTGCGCCAAGGTATAAGTACCGTCTTTTCCGCGGAACCACTCACGCTGATTCACAAGCCTTGCTTCGCTGTCCGTACCGCTCTCCGCCTTTTGAGACAAGGGGAAAAGACCGCAGTGCCATAACAGCTCGGCGTTTTTCTTTTCCGGGTGACGAACGGTAAATTCTCCAAAGAGAGGTCTTCCTTCTCCCAGGGTAGCACATTTTAAAAGTGCCATGGTCATGGCGCAGTGAATATCACTTTCGCAGGATACCAAATATCCCATATCGTTGAGCATTCCGTAAACGGCGCAGGGAGCAAGCCCGTCGAACATCACAGGGGTTGCCGTCCAGCATTCTGCAGAAAGCATATCCAGATCATACTCCTCAAAAAGATGCTTATACACCGCCGCAAGGGTAGCCATGGGCGTAATAAATTTGGGAGTCAGATCATCGAGCTTAAAATTATTCTTAAAATAATTCTCGTATTCACGGATTTCATCGGCATAAAGTTCAGGTGCCCCATTCATTTTCTGCTGGATGAGTGCAAAATTGATGGGGATGATCTTAATGCCGAATTTTTCAATCAGCTCCCCTTCGTTCCAGATGACGGAATAAAAGGGCATGGGTCTTCCGCCCACCTGACCGATGCGCATTCCCTTAAAGTTTTTCACCATACAGGCTACTCTCACAAAGCGGTCAAAGCCTTCGGCAAACTCCTCACTTTCCACCTTGCAAGAAGGCAGGTGAGAAAAAGGAATGTGCAAACGCTGGAACTGACGGGATACGCCGAACAGACCGCACTGAGAGTCGGTGGTACGGGTGCCGTCGGGACGGTACTCTTCATCAAGCGGCGCCCATAAAAGCACAGGCTTTCCAAGGCTTCTTGCAAGATCTGCGGCAATCTCCTCATTTCCGAAGTTGCAGTTG
>JAZUOK010000011.1:0-1934 GCA_045604665.1 Eubacteriales bacterium
CTCGGGGCTTGGAGGTGGGAAGCCTGTTCCCACAATGATCTCTCCCGAAAGGGCTTCTCCCTTCAGATCCACTCCTTCCGAGAAAATGCCGCCCATGACGCAGAATCCGATGAGGGTTCCCTTTGGTGCTTTTCTAAACTCATCCAGAAAAGCGTTTCTCTTTTTGGCGGTCATTACCTTTTCCTGGACCAGAATGCGGTGATCGAAAAATCTTCGCTTGTATTCTTGAGAAACCAGGGAAAGATATTCAAAGGAAGGAAGGAAAACCATATAGTTTCCAGCCTTTACGGAAACAGCCGAATGAATAATACTGCAGATCTTGGGGGCGGTTTCAAAGCGCATACTGTGAGAAACATCCACGCCGCAAAGACCTACAAACAGATTGTCTCTCGGGAAGGGAGAGGGAAGGGTCAAGAAGGTATCTCCTTCTTCTCCTGCCAAAAGGTCGAAGTAATATTCTTCAGGCAGAAGGGTCGCAGAGAAAAAGACACTGCTTTTCCACGGGCGGCAAAGGGTATGGAGCTTTTTGCGAGGGTCCACCAGATAGATTTTCACTCCGCCCTCCGGTGGGTAGATGGTTGCAAAATTTCCGTCAAAGCTTTTGCAAAGGCGATTGAATTTTTTCAGTTTTTGAAAAAGATCTTTAATATTTTTCTCGGTTTCTTCCGTGGGTGTGCCAAAGCCCTCGCTTAAGGCAAATGCCACCTTCGGTATCAGATCGCTGACGGCCAGGGCAACCTTTTCGGGCTTTTCCCAAGATACATATTTCCGACTTTCCTTACGCTTTTTATCGATCTGGGGGAAAAGGGAAAGCAGCGGCGCAAAATGCTCCCGAAGGATCGTGGAAGGGGGTGTATCATCGCGGAAGAAGGGATCAAAATCGCGAGGAGATAAGGTCTCGGTATCGTTTTCTCGCAGTCTTCCCGGAAGGTTGTGTGCTTCATCCACCAAAAGCAGGGCATTTTTCTGCGGTGTGAAAACAGCCCGTGCAGGATCTAAAACATGGTTATAATCCCCGATGACCACTTGGCAAAACCGCACCATTTTTTTTGCCAGTGCAAAGGGGCAGATGTGAAAGTGCTCTGCGGCGGATAACAGCTCCTTTTCCGTGATGCAGGAAAAAGCGGTAAGGAAGATCATGGCATCGGAAAGCTTTTCTTCAAAGTTTTCCCTGTAGTCACAAAATTTTGCCTCGCATTCCTCTTTTTTATGAGGGCAAAGGCTCATTTTTGCAGAGAGCACAATGGTGCGAAGGCCCCTTACTTTTTGCAGTGCCTCCACTGTGGCGGCAGCTTGCATTTTCAAGGTATTCTTTGGGGATGCATAAAAAACCTGTGAAATTTTTCCTTTTTCCAGTGCACGCAGTGCAGGATAAAGGACCGCAGGTGTTTTGCCGATGCCGGTAGGGGCGCAGGCGAAGAGCTTTGTGGAGGTGCCGATGGCATCCCACACGGCGCGGATCAGTTTTTTCTGACCGGGGCGCAAGGATTTATAGGGAAATTCAATGGTTGTATCGGGCTTTTGCCAAAGCCCCACCAAGGAAAAGAGTGTTTTGCTGTGTGAGGAAAGGACCCTGCTGAGGGCTTCTTTTTCAAAGAAAAATTCTTCCATCTCCGCCCGTCCTTCTGCAAAGACAAGAAGGCGCAGGGTCACAGAGGACAGTTTTTTTGTGTTGCAAAGGGCAAGGCCCAAAAATTGAGCACGGAGAAGGGCAAAGTCACGAAAGTGGACAAAATCCACACTTCTGTCTACCAGGGTGTCTTCCTCGATTATGTAGTCGTTTCCGTTTTTCAGAACCTTGTGGGCAACCCCTTCCAGAGAAAGGATGCCTTCCCCATACCCCAAATGAAGGGCAAGGGGGGTATCGGGATAGCCCCAAAGGGCACTTTCGCCCAAAATTTCACGGCGCATGGCTTCATTCGGACTTTTTTTCT
>JAZUOK010000012.1:0-2041 GCA_045604665.1 Eubacteriales bacterium
TTTGAGTGGTACCGCGAGTAATGAATTTACCCGTCTCAAAGAAATTTCTTTGAGGCGGTTTTTATTTTTTTAACAAGGAGGAAACCAAAATGTCCAAACTTCAAGAAACCAATTTAAATGAGGTTGCACTTCGAATTCGGGAGATGAGAGAGATTTCCGGGTTCACGCAAGCCGAAATGGCAAAAAGAACGGGTGTTGATCTGATTTTGTATCAACAGTATGAAACCGGCGCGGTTGACTTTCCGTTTTCATTTTTGCATAAATGCTCTCTTGAGTTCGGCATTGGAATTACCGACCTTCTTGAGGGTAAGAGCGCTCTCCTTTCTTCATACACTGTGACCAGAAAAGGTCAGGGACAAGTAACTGCAAAGGAGGACGGTATTACCATTCATAACCTGGCTCCCAACTTCCGTAAAAAGATTGCCGAGCCTCACTGGGTATGTTATGAATTTGATCCAAATCAGCAGAATAAGCCGATCCATCTTGCCACACATAGCGGTCAGGAGTTTGACCTTGTAATCAGCGGTAAGCTTAAGGTTCAGATCGGTGACCACACTGAGGTTCTTTCCGAGGGCGACAGTATTTATTATAACAGTTCTACTCCTCACGGTATGATCGCAGTTGACGGACAGGACTGTGTCTTCTGTGCAGTGGTCCTTCCCGGTGAAGAGACAAAAGAAGAGGTTATCCGCAATACCCTTGTCACTGCAAAGAAGTCGGAAGGATTGATCTGTGAGAAATTTGTAAAAACCACGGAAAATGCTTCAGGCGCACTGGAAAAGATCGAATTTATGAATACCGATTCCTTTAACTTTGGCTTTGACATTGTCGACAAAATCGCAGAAAAATATCCCGACAAGCTTGCCATGCTTCACCTGGATAAGCATAAAAAGGAGCGCCATTTTACTTTTAGAGATATCAAGCATTACTCCAACCAGTGCGCAAACTATTTCACCTCCCTCGGTATCAAAAGAGGAGATAAGGTTATGCTTGTTTTAAAGCGTCATTATCAGTTCTGGTTCGCAATGGTAGCGCTTCATAAATTGGGTGCAGTTGCAATCCCTGCAACCAACCAGTTGAAGCAGCATGACTTTGAATACCGCTATCAGGCTGCAGGTGTTTCTGCGATCGTTTGTACCTCTGACGGTGATGTTGCCGATATTGCACAGGCGGCAGCGAAAAACTGCCCCGATGTAAAGACAATGATCATTGTTGGAGAAGACAAAGAAGGATGGCATAATTTTGATCGTGAATTCAAACTGTTTTCTCGTAAATTTGTCCGTCCGGACGATGCCTCCTCGGGGGATGAAACTGCTCTGATGTTCTTTACCTCCGGTACAACCGGAAATCCCAAAATGGCGGCACATAAGCATACTTATGCTCTTGGTCACTTTGTTACTGCAAAATATTGGCATTGCTGTGAGCGTGACGGATTGCATCTTACCATTTCCGATACTGGCTGGGGTAAATCTCTTTGGGGTAAGCTTTACGGACAGTGGCTCTGCGAGGGCGCCGTATTCGTTTATGACTTTGACCGTTTTGATGAAAATGAAATTTTGCCTATGTTTGCAAAATACAACATCACTACCTTCTGTGCCCCCCCCACTATGCTTCGTATGCTGATTCGCGGAGATCTTTCCAAGTATGATCTTTCCTCGATCCATCATATGACAACGGCGGGTGAAGCACTTAACCCTGAAGTTTTCAAGAAGTTTAAAGAAGCAACCGGTCTTGAGATCATGGAAGGCTTTGGTCAGACCGAAACCACGCTTGCCATTGCAAACCTTTCCGGCACAGTTCCGAAGGTTGGCTCTATGGGTAAAGCGTCCCCACAATTTGATGTGGATATCGTAGATCCCGACGGCAATAGCCTTCCTGCCGGTGAAGTCGGTGAAATTGTCATCCATACGGATAAAAGCATCCCTTGCGGTCTCTTTAAAGAGTATTATCGCGATACCGAAAAAACGGACGAAGCTTGGCACGACGGAGTTTATCATACCGGCGACACCGCTTGGCGCGATGAAGATGGCTTCTTCTGGTA
>JAZUOK010000013.1:0-10513 GCA_045604665.1 Eubacteriales bacterium
CCACCTTCGGAATGGAAAGTGCATCCAAAAGATCCTGAGGGATCTCCTTTTCCGAAGAGGGAGTAAAAATGGTTGTGTTTTCTTTTTCATCCGATTCGGTTATTGGTGCTTCGGAGGTGTTTTCGGATGCTTGCTCTTCAAACAAGCGAGGGAAAAAATCGCTACCTTGATTTTCTTTGCCTTTGTTCTCGGCATCTTCTTTCCCTTTTCGTCTAAATTTGTAAACAGAAGCCATATAGAATCCTTTCCGAAAATTTATCTGTATTTGACCGCTTCATAAAGAATGACTGCGCCTGCACAGGAGACATTCAGAGAGTTGACCTTGCCGCGCATCGGAAGCGATACGATAAAATCACTTTTTTCTTTTAAAAGTCTGGAAATGCCAAAGCCTTCACTGCCTAAAATAATGGCAACGGCACCGCCGAAATCCTGCTTGTCATAGGGGGTTCCTTCCGCCTCGCAAGCGTAAATCCAAACGCCTCTTTCCTTCAGAAGGTCCACGGTGGAAGCAAGGTTTGCCACACGGCAAACAGCAAGGTGCTCCGCCGCTCCTGCGCTGGATTTGATCACGGTAGGGGTGATGCAAGAGGCATTTTTTTTCGGAATGATGATTCCGTGAGCGCCGGCCCCTTCACAGCACCGAATCAGCGCGCCTAAATTATGGGGATCCTCCACACCGTCTGCAATGACAAAGAAGGGAGCTTCATTCCGCTCTTCGGCAATTTCAAACAGTCTTTCCAGAGGAACATATTCCTTTTGAGAAGCCAGGGCCACCACACCCTGGTGAAAACTGCCGCCGCACATCGCAGAAAGTTTGCTTTTTTCCGCAAAGGAGAGGGGAATCTTTTTTTCTTTGGCAAGAGCGAGGATCTTTTTCAGAGAACCTTCGCCGTCTTTTTGCAAATAAATTTTTTCGATCCCTCTGCCGGAAGAAAAAAGCTCGAGGACTGCATTGCGACCGGCAACCACTGCACTTTCGTCGGAAAAGTGAGGGGATTTTGTTTGATTCAAATCGTGCTTTTTCATATCTATAATTATAACACATCTAAAGCTAATTGTATAGACTTTTTTGAATTTTTTTGAAAAAATTGTGAGCAAACGGGCGAAAATATAAATTTTTTTGGAAAAAAATCTACATTTATTAGAAAAATAAATTGAAAAAACTTGCAATTTCACCTCGTTTTGGTATATGATAAGAAAATAAGATGGAAAGGAGTTTCTTATGGAGTGGAACCGAATTGAAAGCAGGGCGAACCCTGCAGTGAAATTTGCCGCTGCACTGGGTGATAAAAAAAGAAGAGACCAAGACGGCGTTTTTCCCTCGGAAGGCGTAACTCTTTTCTTCGACTTTTGCGAAAGCGGTATCTACCCTCAAAAGGTTTATCTGTCTGAAAAGGCTCTTTCTTTAAAAGAAAAGATCGATGCTTTTTTGGAGGGGAAGATATGCGAAAAATATCTTCTTTCCCATTCTGCTTTTGAAAAGGTAACAACGGAAAAGGGAAGCCAGGGACTTTTGTGTGTTTATTCCACCGAAAGCGTATTTAGGAAGAACCCCCTTTCCCGATTTAACCGTTTGGTGGCTTTGGAATGCGTGCAAGACCCGGGAAATGTCGGAACAGTGATCCGTACCGCCGCCTCTTTTGGGTTTGATGGCGTGCTTCTTGTTTCTTCTGCCTCTCCCTTTGGCTCCAAGGCGATCCGTGCTTCTATGGGTGCGGTTTCTCGTATTCCCATTCGGGAATTTTCTTCCACGGGCAAGCTTTTCGATTTCTTGAAGGAAAAAAAGGTGCGGTCTGTTGCTGCGTGTCTGGATGAAAAATCCGTTTCCATTCACCGTGCACAGCTCTCTTCCCCCGTCTGTGTTCTCATCGGTAATGAAGGCCACGGCCTTTCCGAAGAGGCAAGAAAGGCTTCCGATATGTCTGTTATTATTCCCATTGAAGGAATGGAAAGCTTGAATGCAGCAGCGGCTGCAACGGTTTTCCTTTGGGAAATTGCAAGAAGGGAAAATGGAAATGAAGGATAAGGATCTTCTTTATTGGCTTTGGCTTTCCTTGGTGTGCCGTCCCGGTTCCGCCCTTCCTTCCACGCTCCTGAAGTTTTTCGGATCACCCCAGAAGATTTACGAGGCCACCGAGGAAGATTTTGAACAGGTGGATACGCCCTTTTACGGTCACGAAAAGGATCTTTGTAATAAGGATCTGGATCGGGCAAAGAAGATTTTATCTTGGTGCAAACAGGAAAAGGTCGGCATTTTAACTCCCGAGGATTATTTTTATCCCGAAGGATTTCGCTCGCTTCCCAATAAACCCATCGTTCTTTACTATCTTGGCAATTTTTGCGATTTTGATAATCGCTTTACGGTGGGGGTGGTGGGAACGCGCCACCCAACCTCCTACGGCATCCACGCCGCCAAAAGGATCTCTTATGACCTTTGCCGCGCAGGTGCGGTGATCGTTTCGGGGCTTGCTCTCGGAATTGATGCCGCCGCTCACAGTGCCGCCCTTTATAACGAAAGCTTTACCGTAGGTATTTTAGGCTGTGGTATCGATCAGGTGTACCCGAAGGAAAATGCCTCTTTGTATGAGAAGATCATTCGCACGGGCCTTATTATAACCGAATACCCACCCGGAACGGGTCCTCTCGGGAAGAATTTTCCTGTAAGAAACCGGTTGATCGCGGCACTTTCCGATGCTGTTTGCGTGATCGAAGGCAGTGAGCAAAGCGGCGCTCTCATTACCGCAGAGGATGCCTTGAAGCAGAAAAAGGGACTGTATACCGTTCCCGGTTCTATTTTTGCAGCTAACAGCGCAGGAAGCAATTTCCTGTTGAAGGTCGGGGCAAAGCCCTGTCTGACTGTTTATGATATTTTAGATGATTTTCGCGGAAAATACCCCTCTTTGGAAGGAAATTTGTCTCTCTTCGGAAAAGAGAGAAATGTACCCAAGCCAAAGAAAAAGAAAAATGTGAATCTGAAAAAGAAGATTCGCTCTTATGTATTCCCCGGTTCTCAAAGAGCCGATGAAGAAAAGCCTCTTCCCGAAGCTTATGAGTTTATCGAGATCGGTGAAGAGGAAGACCCAATGAAAACGAAAGAAGAAAAAGAACAGGTGTTTGCTTCTGTTTTGCCGCTTCTTTTGGAAGAGGAAAGGCAGATCTATTCTGCCCTTGGTTTTGAGCCGACCCTTGCCGATCACCTGGTCAGTGAAGAGATGAATGCGGCGGCAGTGCTCAGAATTTTATCAAAACTTGAAATCAAAGGACTTGTGCGCAAGGTGCCGGGCGGAAAATATGTTCTGGCTGACCGCGCAGAAGTGTGAAAGGAATTTATATGGCACAGAATCTTGTTATCGTAGAGTCGCCTACCAAAGCGACCACCATTAAAAGCTTTTTAGGCAGCGGATACAAAGTTGTCGCCTGTCAGGGACACATCCGCGATCTGCCCAAAAGCACCTTGGGGGTGGATTTGGAAAACGACTTTGAGCCCAAGTATATCAACATTCGCGGAAAAGGGGAACTGATCGCTTCTCTGAAAAAGGAAGCGCGTGCAGCGGACCGTGTTTTCCTCGCAAGCGACCCTGACCGAGAAGGAGAAGCCATCAGCTGGCATCTTCATAAGGTTTTGGGACTGGAGGAAAAAGGAGGCGGAAGAATTTCCTTTAATGAGATCACAAAGCCTGCAGTGAAAGCGGCCATTGCCAACCCGAGAAAAATCGATATGGCACTGGTGGATTCTCAGCAGACCCGTCGTATTTTGGACCGCATTTTAGGATATAAGCTCAGCCCTCTTCTTTGGAAGAATGTGCAGAACGGTCTTTCTGCAGGAAGAGTGCAGTCTGTTGCTACAAGACTGATTGTAGAAAGAGAAAGGGAGATCACAGCTTTTGTTCCCGAGGAATACTGGACCATCACTGCCCTCCTTGCCAATGCGCAGGGAAAGGAATTTGCGGCTCGTTTTCACGGTACCGTTCAGAAAAAGTTAGCCCTTCCCGACGGGGATTTTTGTGATAAAATCATGGCTTCTTTAAAGGAAGGCATCTATACCGTGAAAAAGGTGACCACTTCCGTTAAAACAAAGAATCCTCCGCCACCCTTTACCACCTCTCAGCTTCAGCAGGAAGCGTTCAAGCGTCTGGGCTTTCAGTCCAAGCGTACCATGAGAATTGCCCAGTCCCTTTACGAAGGTATCAGCCTCGGTAAGCACGAAGAGCACGGCTTGATCACCTATATGAGAACGGACTCCCTCCGCATTTCTCAGGAAGCGCAAAGTGCCGCAAAGGATCTGATCCTTTCCAAATACGGCGATAAATTTTATCCCTCAAAGCCGAGAGTATATAAATCTAAGGGCGCAAGCCAGGATGCTCACGAAGCCATCCGTCCCACCGATCCCTCCAAAACACCCGAATCCTTGAAAGAGGTGCTCAGTGCCGAGCAGTACAGACTGTATAAACTGATCTGGGATCGCTTTATTGCAAGCCAGATGGCCTCTGCAAAAATTGATGTGCAGAATGTGGATATTGAGGCAGAATGTGCCGACGGCAAAAAATACCGCTTTAAAACAAGCGGCGAGACCGTTCGTTCCTATGGCTTTTTGAAGGTTTACGGTGAACTGAAGGAAGAGGGCGATGAGGATAAGGTTCAGACCGGAAAGCTTCCTTCTCTGAAGGAAGAAGAAATCCTTTCCGAGAAAAAACTTGTTCCCAAGCAAAACTTTACCCAGCCTCCCCGTCGCTATAACGAAGCAAGTCTTGTGGATGCGCTGGAGGAAAAGGGAATCGGCCGTCCCAGTACCTACGCTCCTACCATTGAAACCATTATCAACCGCGGCTATGTGGCAAGGGATAAAAAGCAGTTCGTTCCCACAAAGCTCGGTGAAGTGACCAATGACATTATGGAGAAGCATTTTTCTACCGTAGTGGACTATGAATTTACCGCAAATTTAGAAAAGAAGCTTGACGGTATTGCAGAAAGCCAGGAAGACTATAAGGAAGTTCTTGCAGACTTCTACAGTGAATTTAAGCGCCTTTTGGACGGTGCTGAGGCCTCGCTTTCCGAAAAAGGCAAGGTGGAACTTCCCCAGGAAGAGCTTGATGTGCTCTGCCCCAACTGCGGAAAGAAAATGATTGTGAAAACCGGCAGATTCGGTAAATTTGCCGCTTGTCCCGGTTATCCCGAATGTAAAACCACGATGGCGCTGGACCGTGACGGAAAGGTTGCCCCTGTAGAAAAGAAGGAAGAGGAGATCGTCGAGGGAATGCAGTGCGAGATCTGCGGCGGTCCCGTGGTTCTGAAAAAAGGCCGCTTCGGTGAGTTCTATGCATGCAAAGAATATCCCAAGTGCCGTTTCACCCGTCAGAAAGCAAGAAAGATCGGCGTGCCCTGTCCCAAGTGCGGTGGCGATATTGTGGAAAAGCATAGCCGAAAGAGTGTTTTCTACGGCTGTGATCATTATCCCAACTGCGACTTCTCTTTGTGGGATGAGCCTATCGGCAAAAACTGCCCTCAGTGCGGAAGTCTTTTGGTGAAGAAGAAAAACGGAAATGTGATTTGTTCCTCCAAAGAGTGCAAATACAAAGAAAGATAAGGTATCAAAATGAAACTGATCATTGATGCGATGGGTGGCGATCACGCTCCCGATGAGATCGTACGCGGTGCATATCTGGGAATGAAAAAAGAATCCGATGTGGAGATCATTTTCACAGGAGACGAAAACGCGATCCGCGAAACAATGAAAAAGTATGATATTCCCGAAGAAAACATTACGATCGTTCACGCGCCCACCAAGATCGAAATGGACGAAGACCCTTTGTGTATCCTGAAAAGCAAAAAGGATTCTTCCATGGCAAAAGGTCTTGCCCTTCTCCGTGACGGAGAGGGAGACGCTTTCCTTTCTGCCGGCAGTACGGGTGCCTTGATCGTTGGTGCTTCCAGCCGCATTTATAAGTTAAAGCTTCCCGGCATCCGCCGTGTGGCTATCGGTGCCGTGCTTCCCTTATCCAATCCCGTTCTCCTTCTTGACAGCGGCGCCAATATTGAAGTGACCCCTGAAGAACTGGTTCAGTTTGGTTATATGGGTAAGGCCTATGCAAAAGGGGTGCTTTCCGTAAAAGAGCCCCGTGTTGCTCTCGTCAATAACGGTGCAGAGGAATGCAAGGGAACGCCTCTTTATTCCGAAACCCATAAGTTGCTGAAAAACGAAGAAAACCTTCATTTTGTAGGCAATATTGAAGGACGGGATATTCCGCTGGGTGAAGCAGATGTTATTTTGTGCGACGGCTTTGTGGGGAATGTGATCTTAAAGCTTTCGGAAGGCTTTGGAAAATTTATCAGCAAGGAATTGAAAAAGCTTTTGGGCGGAAGCCTGCGAGGCAAGATCGCGGCACTTTTTATCTATTCCGATTTGAAAAAATTCAAATCCCGCCTGTCTTATGAGCGCTACGGCGGTGCGCCTCTTTTGGGAACGCGTTTTCCCATTATCAAGGCACACGGCTCTTCTAAGAAAAAAGCCATCAAGAGCGCAGTACATCAGGCAAAAAAATGCTTTGAGTCGGGGGTCTGCCGTATGATAGAAGAAGATGTGACCCCGAAAGAAAAAGGAGAAAACTAAATGGAACCGAGGCGTGCGCAAACAGAAGATTATCCCCAGGGGTTCCTGTCTCTTTTGCCGCAGCTGGAAGAAAAGATCGGCTATCAATTTCGCGATAAAAAGTATCTGTATATTGCTCTGACCCATTCTTCCTTTTCCAATGAGAAACGGAATCGCATTTTATACGAGCACAACGAGCGTCAGGAGTTTTTGGGAGATTCTGTTTTGTCGCTTGTTGTTTCCAAGCATCTTTTCTTCGATCATAAAACCTTTCCCGAAGGAGTGCTGACAAAGCTTCGCGCTTCTTCCGTATGTGCGGAAGCGCTTTTTGAGTATGCGGATCAGATCGGCCTGGGTGAATATATGCTGCTCAATCACGGTCTGGATGAAGGCGGCGGAAGACATCAGAAAAACATTCTTGCAGACTGCTTTGAGGCGCTGATTGCAGCGCTTTATCTGGACGGCGGCTTTGATGTGGCAAAGGATTTTGTCCTTCGCTTTGCAAAAGGAAGACTTGAAAAGCTTTTGGAAGGCGGCAAAATTCGTGACGATGACTATAAAAGTCTTTTGCAGGAAAAAGTACAGACCAGCCCCGGAGAAAAGGTGGAATACCGCCTGATTGGGGAAAAAGGTCCTGATCATAATAAAGAGTTTTCTGTTGAGGTAAGGCTCAATTCCAATGTGATTGGAACGGGCATCGGCAGAAGTAAGCGCGAAGCAGAGCAAGAGGCGGCAAAAAAAGCACTTGCTACCTGGTTCGGCGAAGGTAAATAGAATAAGAAAAAGAGAGTAAATCAATGTATCTGAAAACACTGGAACTTCAAGGCTTTAAATCTTTCCCGGATAAGACCGTTATCGAGTTTGACAAGGGAATGACCGCCATTGTGGGCGCAAACGGCAGCGGAAAAAGTAATATTTCCGATGCCGTTCGCTGGGTGCTTGGTGAAATGAGTGCAAAATCTCTGCGCGGAAGCAAAATGGAGGATATTATCTTCAACGGAAGCGGCAAACGCAAACCCGCCTCCTTTGCTGAGGTCGTGATGACCATTGACAACTCGGACTTTTTGATGAAGATCGATTTTGACGAGGTCAGCGTAGGAAGACGCCTTTATCGCAGCGGAGAAAGCGAATATTACCTGAACAAAAAACAGGTGAGACTAAAGGATATCGTTGACCTGTTTTTGAATACCGGTATCGGCAGAGAAGGGTATTCCGTCATCAGCCAGGGTAAAATTGCAGAGATCATTTCCCTTAAGGGCAACGAAAGAAGAGAACTGTTTGAAGAAGCTGCAGGAATTTCCCGTTTCCGTTACCGCAAGCACGAGGCAGGGCTGAAGCTTCAGTCTGTGAATGAGAATGCCGTTCGCATCAACGATATTTTATCCGAGGTACAGGGCAGACTTCCTCGCCTGGAATCCCAAAGTGCCAAGGCAAAGGAATACCTTGCCATTGTGGAAGAAAAGAAATCCTTGGAGCTTGGTATTTGGGCGAAGCGCATTGAAAAGATCGAAAACTTTGCCAAAGAAGGCGGAGAAAAGTATACCCTGGAAGACAAAGCTCTTGTGGAACTGAGCCGGATCATTGATGAACAGGACCGCAAGATCGATGCACTGTATATCGAAACCCAGGAAAAGAATGTGGAAAGCGAGATCCTGCGCGGCGAGGTAACAAATCTGGCCTCTCAGGACAGTGATCTTTCCTCCGGCCTTTCCGTTTTGGAAAATGAGATCCACCACATTGATCTGAAAAAAGAAGAACTCCTTTCTCAAGGGGAAAAAGACGATACGCGAGAAAAAGCCTTGCAATTAGAAAAGGATGAGATCAGCGCATCTTTTGCCAAAATTCAGACAGAGCTGGACGAGATCGAAGAGAGATTTGCCCAAAATCGTGCCCTTCAGGATAACCTTGCTCTGGAATATGCAGATCTTGTGGACCGCGAAGAGGCGTTCTTGACCGAAAAGGACAAGATCTTCTCGGATAAAGAAGCCCTTACCATGGAACTGAAGGAAGGGGAAGGCTTCGGCAGAGCAGGAGAAGAGCAGAAGAAGGAACTGGAAAGACGCCTTTCAGAAGGTGGCGGTAAGGATGAAGCGTTCCGAAGCCGTCTGGAGGAGAAGAGACTTGCTGCCGAAGCCGCTTTGGCCAAAAAGAGTGAAGCGGAGAAGGAAAACGGCAGATTAAACCTTGAGCTTTATCATCTTGGTGAAGAAATTGAAGAAAAGAGCGAGATCCTGCAAAAGGTCCGCCTTGAAAAAATGGAAGCGGAGCAGAGAAGGGATACCCTTCTTCGTATGGAGCGCCTTCTGGAAGGCTTTTCCGAATCCGTAAAAGAAATTATGAATGCCGCAAAGACGGAGCTTTCCGGTATTTGCGGACCCGTATCAAAACTGATCTCTACCGATGAAAAATTTGTTCTCGCGGTGGAAACAGCCCTTGGCGGCGGTGTGCAGAATGTGGTCGTTGAAAATGAGAGCGACGCCAAGGCCGCAATCGATTTCTTGAAGAAAAACCGCTTGGGCAGAGCGACCTTTTTACCCTTGACTACCCTCAGAGCAGGTGTTTACGATACTTCTGCGATCAAGGAAAAAGGCTTCCTCGGCAGAGCGTCCGACCTTTGCAAGAGTGAAGAAAAATATCGCATTGCTGTGGAATTTCTTCTTGGAAAAACCCTCATCTGCGAAGATATCGAATCCGCCTCCCGTCTTGCAAAAAGCGAGAAATACGGTGTGAGGATTGTTACCCTTGACGGACAGATCATTCACGCAGGCGGTTCCTTTACCGGCGGTCAGGCACTGAATTTAACCGGTGTTCTTTCCCGTTCGGGCGATCTGAATTTGCTGAAGGAAGAAATTGCGGAAAAAGAAGAAAAAATTGCTGCCTTCCGCGGTGATCTTGATGGCCTTGAGGAAAAGAGATCGGTCCTTCGGGAAGAAGCGAAAAAGGTAGAAGAAAGCCTTGCTGTCCTGCGTCTGAAAGCAGGGGAAGCACAGAACGAATTGACCCTTGAAACCGAGCGTTTGGATGCCTCTAAATCCGAGATTCTCCGTATTGAAAAGGAAATCTTGGAGATCGACGAAAAGATCCGCGAAAAAGGCGTCAGAGCCGAAGAGATCCGCGGACTTCTTTCTTCGTTTGCACAAAGAGATGCCAAACTCGGGGAAGAGCTTGAAAATCTCCGTGCCGCAAAGGAAGAAAAAGAAAAGAAGAGGGAAGAATATATCATTTCACAGGGCGAGATCATTGCTTTGCGCGGTCAGGCGCAAATTCGCCTTGAACAGGAAGCAAGACGCCTGGATGAAAATGCAGAAGCCTTCCGTCTTTTGGAAGAGGGCGGCAAGAATAAGGAAGAGGTTCTCCTTGGCCTTGAAAAGTCCAAAGAAGAAGCCCTTTTGAAAATTGAAGCCTCTAAGAAAGAGCGAGAGACCATCCGCGAAGAGATGACCGGAAAGCAGGAGAGGATCAAGGTCCTTCTTGCCAGAGTGAATGCCGCAGGTGAAGAAAGCGCCAAGATCCGCCAGGATCAAAAGGAAAAGCAGGCAGAAAAAGAAAAGAGAATGGAAGCGTTCTCCCGACTTGCTTCCCGACTTGCTGCCGCAGAAAAAGAAAAAGAGAGTATTATCCGCAGCCTTGCGGAAGAATATGAAATATCCCCCGAGCACATGGAATTTGAAAAGGCAAAGGAAATTGACACGGAAGCTTTGGGAGGAGAAGCAAGACTTCAGAATTTGCGCCTTCAGCTTCGCCGTATCGGTCCCGTAAACTTGGAATCCGTTCAGGAATTGGAGGAAGCGAAGGAAAGGTTCAACTTCCTGAATACACAGTATTCCGATATTACAAAATCCAAGGAAGAGCTTGAAAAACTCATTGCCGATCTGGAAGGCACCATGCGGGATATGTTCTCCGAAACCTTTGAGCAGATCCGTTATA
>JAZUOK010000014.1:0-2745 GCA_045604665.1 Eubacteriales bacterium
GCTGCGACTTCGTCAAACTACAGAAAGCCCTCGGTTATTTACTGTAGTAAACGCCCTCGGGTTTTCTTTGTTTTCCTCGTCTCGCAGATTTACCTGCGTTATCCAAGAATATATGAAATCGGCTGCGACTTCGTTGTGCATCGGGGAAACACTCAGTCATTTACTGTAGTAAACTCCTTCGCGTTTCTCTTGCGCGCCTCGCCTCGCAGATTTACCTTTGTCAGCCTATGTTTTACTGAATATTTGCACAAAAAAAGATAACCTTGATTTTTCAAGGTTATCTTTTACTTTTTTATTTGTACCTTTTTGAAAAAAGGTACCCAAAAACTTATGACTATTATTGATGAATTTGGATCTATATTCCTTTGTTATCTTTTATTAGTTGGAAGCTTTCTTTGCCTACTTTCTTTCTCGAAAGAAAGTAGGTTAGCCGATGTATTCCTTAAATCCCATATACGGCTGCAAAGCCTTGGGAATCTTCACGCGGTACTTGCCGTCTTCCATAATAAGATTATTCTCAAGAAGAGCGATCAGCATACGGGGAGGCGCAACTACCGTGTTATTCAGAGTGTGCGCAAAGTACTTCTTGCCGTCTTCACCCTTCACACGGATACCGAGACGGCGAGACTGTGCATCGCCCAGATTGGAGCAAGAGCAAACCTCAAAATACTTCTGAAGTCTGGGGCTCCAAGCCTCTACATCGTAGCTCTTTACCTTCAGATCCGCAAGGTCACCGGAGCAGCACTCCAGGGTGCGCACAGGCACATCCAGACTGCGGAACAGCTCCACGGAATAGCTCCACATCTTATGGAACCAGTCCATGCTCTCTTCGGGCTTACAGATCACCACCATTTCCTGCTTTTCAAACTGGTGGATACGGTAAATACCTCTTTCCTCAATGCCGTGAGCGCCCTTTTCCTTGCGGAAGCAGGGAGAGTAGCTGGTCATGGTCAAGGGGAGGGTCTTTTCATCGTTCAGGGTGTTGATAAATTTACCGATCATAGAGTGCTCACTGGTACCGATAAGGAACAGGTCCTCTCCCTCGATCTTATACATCATCGCTTCCATTTCCTCGAAGCTCATAACACCCGTTACCACTTCGGAACGGATCATAAAGGGAGGAATGTAATAGGTAAAGCCCTTATTGATCATAAAATCACGGGCGTAAGCGGTTACGGCACTGTGGAGACGGGCAATATCACCCATGAGATAATAGAAGCCCTCGCCGGCAACTCTGCCTGCCGCTTCCTTATCAATACCGTTGAAATACGCCATGATCTCGGTGTGATAGGGAATTTCAAAATCTGCACGGGTCTTTTCGCCGAAGCACTCAACCTCAACATTTTCCTCATCGTTTTTACCGATGGGTACACTGGGATCGATGATATTGGGGATCTTCATCATCTTTTCCTTCAGCTGAGCAGAAAGGGTAGCTTCTTTTTCTTCCAATTCCTTCAGCTCTGCCGCCTGATCGGAAACAAGCTTCTTGATCTTTTCCGCTTCTTCTCTCTCGCCTTTTCCCATCAGGACACCGATCTGCTTTGAGATCTTGTTGCGGTTTGCACGCAGCTCCTCGCCGCGCTGAAGAGCCGCCAGCTTTTCATCGTAAATGGCAATAACTTCATCTACCAGAGGAAGTTTGTCATCCTTAAATTTCTTTCTGATGTTCTCTTTTACCAGTTCGGGGTTCTCTTTGATAAACTTAATATCCAGCATTTTCTTTTCCTTCTATCTTTTTTCTTGTAAACTGTTTTATAAATTCAAAAGAAACTCTTCGCCACAGAGGGTTGCAAGAATCTCTTCCAGATCTTTGGAATCAAAATATTCCAGGGTGATCTTCCCTCTTCCCGTGCCGTCATCACGAATACCCACTTTTCTGCCGAGCGAGGCCGCGGCGCGGTTTGCCACTTCCTTCATCTGGGCGCGGATCATTTCATTGCCGGCCTGGGTACGGGTCATTTTCTTGGGCAGAACACCGCCCTCCAGAATATTGCGCACCGCCTCTTCTACCTGTCTGACGGTCATTTCCCGATCCACAATGGCAAGGAGCATATCGTGGATCATTCCTTCATCCTTTAACGGAAGAAGAGCTCTGGCATGTCCTGCCGAGATCACACCCTGCTTCAAAAGGCTCTGGGCAGAGGCAGGAAGATTTAACAGTCTTAAAGAGTTTGCAACGGTGGCACGGCTCTTACCGATCTGCTTTGCCGCCTCTTCCTGTGTCAGGTTAAAGGAATGCATCAGGGCGGCGTAGCCGTTTGCCTCATCAATGGGGTTTAGATCCTCACGCTGGAGGTTCTCAATCAGCGCCGCCTCCTGGGCTTTTTTCTCATCGAAATCCTTCACGATCACGGGGATCTCCGTCAGCCCTGCGATCTTGGATGCGCGATAGCGTCTTTCACCGGCAATGATCTGATAGCCTGTGCCGAACTTCCGCACAAGCAGCGGCTGGATCACACCGTGAATGGCAATGGAATCCGCAAGCTCCTGCAGGGTTTCGTCGTGGAAGATCTTTCTGTGCTGATTTTCATCGGGATAGACCCGTTCTATGGGCGCAGTGATGACGATCTCCCCTTCGCCGATGCCTTCGCTTTCGGGAGACGGAACAAACAGGTCACCAAGGCCCTTTCCCAAAGACTTATTTGCCATCTTTGCCTCTTTTCTCAAGCTCCCTTGCAATTTCAAGATATGCAAGAGCACCCTTGGAATTTTTATCGTAATACAGTGCAGGCTTTCCGTGGCTGG
>JAZUOK010000015.1:0-4341 GCA_045604665.1 Eubacteriales bacterium
GGAGAAGTAAATGGCGGCATCGTCCTCATCCTCAAGCTTCACAGGCGGTGCGGAGGAGGAGCAGTAACCGGTAAGTTTCATGCAGTCCTGAGCATAGGAGGGAACATTTTTCCCTACATAGAAAAAGGTCTCCACCCCTGTCATTTCCTCTGCAATGGGATCGATTCGGGTCACAAATTCGGGCCCGAACACCAAAACGGAAACATCTGCAAGCTCAGCGCAGTACTTGATCTCATCTCCCGAATAGCGGAAATTCATCGGCACGGCAATACACCCGGCCTTTAAAATACCAAAGTAAATGGGAAGCCATTCCAGGCAGTTCATCAAAAGGATCGCTACCTTGGTGCCTCTTTCATATCCGCGGCTGAGTAAAAGATTGGCAAAGCGGTTAGCTCTGCGATCAAAATCACGCCAGGAGATCTCTCTTCTGTAAGGGGCATCGGCGGCACTTTCGATCAGCTGAAATTCGCGCCAGGTCACGCCCTTATCTCTTTCCTCGCTGGGGTTTAGTTCTACCAGTGCGCACTCCTGTCCGTACAGTCGTGCATTTCGTTCCAAAAAATCAGTAATTGCCATTATAAACTCCTTTTTATGCAAATAAAAAAGCCCTCTGCAAAAGCAGAGGGCGAAAAACGCGGTACCACCTCATATTCACCGCAAAAAAGCGGCCTCATCGGGAAAACCCTGCGCTTTATCGGGCGCACCCGCCTTCCCCTACTCATTTTCGGAAAAGGTGCTCCGAAGTGTATTCCGCAAAAGCGCCTTTCCTGTCTCACAGCAACCGACAGGTCTCTGAAAAAGGGAGCCAAAGCGTACTTGTCTTCATCCACGCATTGAAATATGAATTTAGTTTAGAATATCATTTTCACAAAAAAAAGTCAATGAATTTTATAAATTTACCCCGATTTTTTCTCTTTTTTCGCCCCAAGAAAACAAAAAAATCCGATAATTTGTAAAAAGAGGTGGCTTTTCCTTTACAAAAAACCATTTTTCACCTATAATAATGAGGTATTTTTTAAATCAGAGGTAACAAAATGTTTGACCTTGAGGTTTTCCTTCTGACCCTTCAGAAGGTGGCTTTTTTACTTGTGGTGATCTTTTTGGGGTACTTCCTTCGAAGAAGCGGCAAGGTAGACCGAAAAGCCGCCTCGACCCTCTCCTTTCTCACCACAGCCGTTTTTAATCCTGCCTATGTGATCAGGATTTTGCCTCAGCAGTTTACCATAGAAAAATTAAGCTCCAATTTCAAGATCCTTCTTCTTTCTGCATGTCTTGTTTTCTTCACGGTCATGGCGGCAAGATTTTTGGCAAAGACCTTCGCCAGAGATGATTTTGAGAGAAGAAGCCTTTCTTATGTATTTGCCTTTGCCAATACGGGGTATTTCGGATATCCCGTGATCGAAGGGGTGTTCGGCCAGGCCGTTCTGGCGCAATTTATGGTCTTCTGCATCCCCTTTAATATGACCATTTACAGCTACGGGTACGGTCTTTTTATGAACAAAGGAGAAAAAACCGATTGGAAAAAGGTTTTTCTGTCTCCGGCAATGGTCAGCTATTATGTGGGCATTGTTATGGGCCTTACAGGCTTTCGCTTCCCCGGCTTTTTGTCCGATGCCATCGATGCCACAGGCGCCTGTATGAGTCCTGCCTGTATGCTCTCCATCGGTATCGTTCTGGCAACCTTTTCCGCAAAAGAGCTTCTTTCGGGGCTTCGCCCTTATATCTATAGCCTTTTCCGCCTTGTGATACTCCCGATCCTATTCGGCGCGATCCTTTATTTTGTAGGCATTCGCGAAAACTATTATGCCATTTCTCTTGCTTCCATTTCCATGCCGGTGGGCCTGAATGTAGTGGTCTTTCCCGAAAGCGTAGGAATGGATTCTTCGAAAAATGCAAAGATCTGCTTTGTATCTGTTTTGCTGTCTATTATCACCCTGCCGATTGTTTTTGCCCTGGTAAAAGCCATCGCAGGAATGTAATTTTTGGAGGTTATTATGGGATTTATCAAAACCCCCGTCAAAGGAATGAACGACTTTTTGCCCCGCGATATGGAGCTTCGCCAGAAGGTGCTCTCCATGATTCGGGAAACCTATGCCACCTTCGGGTTCCGCGAGATCGAGACCCCTTGCATGGAGCATATTGAAAATTTGACCGGCAAGCAAGGCGGCGAAAATGAAAAGCTGATCTTCAAGGTGCTCAAACGGGGCGCCGCTCTTTCCCGCGCTTTGGAAAAAGGCGACGAGCTTGCAGATTCGGGTATGCGGTACGACCTGACCCTTCCCCTTTCCCGTTTTTACGCGGCAAATTCCGCTTCTCTCCCCTCTCCCTTCAAGGCACTGCAGATCGGCAATGTATGGCGTGCAGATCAGCCGCAGAAGGGCAGATTCCGTCAGTTCACCCAGTGCGATATCGATATCCTGGGGGACGGCTCCATCCTGTCCGAGATCGAGCTTGTAAGCGCAACAGGCCATATGCTCTCTCGCATTCTGGAAAAAAGCGGCATCGGTGGCTTTACCATTCATATCAATGACAGAAGGATCCTTCGCGCCATGGCGCTTTCCGTAGGCTTTCCCGAAGAAAAGCTTGAAAATGTATTTATCATTTTGGATAAGCTTGATAAGATCGGCGCAGAGGGCGTAAAAAATGAGCTTTTGGCAGAAGGCCTTGAGGAAAAAGCAGTTGCTTCTTATGTTTCCTTTTTTGAAAAGGAAACCGAGGATGTGAAAGAATTTTGCAAGAGCCTTTCCGAAGAGGAGCTTGATCCCAAGGTGATCTCAGATCTTTCTTCTCTGATGGCTTGCGTGAAAAAATCTCTTGACGGCAAAGCAAAGCTGAAATTCGATCCCACCCTCGTTCGCGGTATGGGCTATTATACCGGTACTATTTTCGAAGTAAAGCTTGACGAATACAACTTCTCCATTGCAGGAGGCGGCAGATACGACGAAATGATCGGAAAATTCTCCGGTCAGAAGGTTCCTGCTTGCGGATTTTCCATCGGTTTTGAAAGAATCATCACCATTTTGAAGGATCATCCCACGGAAAATGAAGAAGAAAGCAAAAAGAAGATCGCCTATCTGGTTGCAGGCGGTATGAATGAAGAAAAATTGCAGGAAATTTTCCTCCGCGCTGCAAAGGAAAGAGAAGAAGGCAAGACCGTAACCGTTCTCCCCTTGAAGAAAAATGCAAAATTCCAGATCGACCGTCTCATGGAAGACGGGTTTGAACAGATCGAGAGAATCTACAACGACTGATCCCATAAGAAAAACAGCCGAAGAAAACTTCGGCTGTTTTTTTGCCCTTGTTCCTTTTTGAAAAAAGGAACCGAAAAACTTTAGACTTATTTTGTAAACTCATTTGATACATTGTCTTCCCCCTCGGAAGAAGGCTTGGCTTGAAATACCCTATCCATCAAAACAAAAAACCTTTTTTACTGAAAATCCCCCTTCTTACCTTCTATTGTTTCCAACATAAGAAGTGCACCCAAACGAAATCCTCTTATAAACTCTTCCTTTTGGGACATACAAGAAAGCTCAATCCTTTTTTCTTCTAAAAGGTCCCATTTCTTTTTTTCCTTTTCGTTCAAATCCTTCAAAAAATCATCTATCATTTCACAATATATTTGAATACTCTTGCCATATTCGCTCCCTTTTTCAAAACAATTCAGACGGATTCAAATTTCCGTAATACATTTCTTCTAAAACTGACATTTCTATCCTCTCCCCCATCAAAAAATTCTTTTTACTTTAATTTACCTTACCTCCTTTATCCTTCTATAGACTAATGCATTATATATTGCTTTCATTAGATACAAATTTTTTCATTTTTTGCAAAAGAAAAAACGCAGGAAAACCTGCGTTTTTTTAATTATTCTTTCTTTGCTTTTTTCTTGGGTTCTTTCTTTTCCTTGGGCTTATCCTTTTTTTCCTTCTTTTCTTTTTTCTTTTCTTCCTTTTCTTCTTCCGTTACAACGGGAGGGAAGCCTGCCGCAAGGAATATTTCCTTGGCCTTTAAAATTGCGGCAAAGGCAAAGCAGGCAAAGCGAAGTGCCTCTTCCTCGGGAGAAAGATGCTTTTTCTCACGGTCATCTTTTCCTTCGTACACGGCGAGAAACGCCCCTTCCATTTCCTTTTTAAATAAAAGGTAGGTTTCCTCTTCCCCCTTTTCCTTTACCAAAAATTCCAAAATGACCTGAATCTCGGAAAGCTGAACAAACCTTTTAAAAATGCAGATCATAAAAAGACGGGCAAGGTGACGGCGTGAATAGCGCTTGTTCTCCGGCGGAGGCAACAGGCGGTGCTTTACATAGTTATTGATCATAGTGGATGTAATGCACTTCTCCTC
>JAZUOK010000016.1:0-3229 GCA_045604665.1 Eubacteriales bacterium
CGGATCAAGGTGCGAAGGATCTCAAAGGATTCCTCGGGAAGCATTTTTTTCAGCTCCGCTTCATTCTTTTCCTCCACACAGCGAAAGATTTCCGCCGCATCCGCATTTTCGGCGCAAGCGATCACAGAAGATAAAAGGTCAAGATCGGTAATGTTTAAAACGCAGCTTTCGGAGATCTTTTTCAGACTTTCCGCTGCAAGATAAATGACCTGGCAAAGATCTTCTTTTTTCACCTCTCCCATACATTCAAGGCCTACCTGCATAAGCTCCTTGTAGTTACGGGTTCCTTTGGAGATGCGGTAAACATTTTCGTTATAGAAAAGCTTCTGTACACCGTCATTCTTATCTTTGATATTTTTAATAATGGAAAGGGTCACATCAGGCTTGAGCGCCATCAATTTTCCATTGGTATCGGTAAAAGTAATAACACTGTCGGAAATAAGAAAGTCCTTATTCTTTGCATATAGGTCATATTCTTCAAATTTGCTCATCTTATAATGAGCATATCCGTTTTTGCGATAAAGAGACCGCAAATCAAACATTACTTTTTCCTGTAAGCTAAAAGATGCCTCTATCATTTTTCCTCCGGCAAATCAAGTTTTTCAATCGCTTTTTTGTAGCCGCCGCTACCGTAATTTAAGCATTTGCTGACTCTTCCGATGGTTGCACTGCTCACGGCAACCTGCTCCGCAATTTTTTGATAGCTCAGCCCTTGAGACAAAAGCACGGCCGTATCCAATCGCTGGGACATATCCAAAATTTCCTTGATGGTACAAAGATCTTCAAAAAAGTCATAACACTCGTCCAAGGAGTTTAAATTCAGAATGCTCTGAAACAAACGATCCACGGATTCGGAACGGAGTTTATGCATATTTTTCACCTCACTCAAAATCTCTTCACCATATTAGCACACCAAAGTGGTAAAGTCAAGGCAGATTCCAACATTTCCCCCTTAAAATAAGCGATTTTTTGTCCTTTTCCCTTTTCATTCCTTACAGAAAAACAGCCCTGCCATAGACAGGGCTGTTTGATTTTAATCCAATTTTCGGAAAATCCAGTCGATCAGATTCTTCAGCCACCCCAGAACCGTCTTCCAAAAGGAAGCGGCTTCTTCATCCGGAATCACGATCGGATCAGAAGGCACAGGCTCGGGTTCAGGCTCCGGCGCAGGCTCGGGTTCAGGCTCGGGTTCAGGCTCCGGCACAGGCTCGGGTTCAGGCTCGGGTTCAGGTGAAAGATAAGGGATGCCGAGTGTTTTCAAGATCCCCTTGGCAATGGCGATACCCATTTTTCTTCTCTCCTCCTCGGTATCTATAATTGTAAGATCCGAAGCATTATCCAAAAAAGCACACTCTACAATAACCGCCGGGGCGTATGTATCGCGGATAAACCCGTAATAATCCTTTCCGTTGTTCCCCAGCCTCACCTTCACACCGCGACTGTTCTGACCGATGGCAACAATTTCGGAAATGATATTCTCCGCAAGGGTTTGCGATGTCCCTCCGCCGGAAAAGCGGAATACCTCCACACCGTCACCGCCTCCTGCATTGTTGTGAATATCCACCGCAAGATCGGGGGCAAAGGCATTGCACTCTTTCACCACCTGATCCAACGGATCATCCTCATCCCATGTACGACTCATCAAAACGATCACGCCGTAACGGTAAAGCTCCTCACTGCAAGCCAAAGCGATAGAAAGGTTGAGATCCTTTTCTCTCACGCCGTTTGCCACAGCACCGGGATCTTTTCCTCCGTGTCCTACTCCCAAAAAGACCCTTGACATTATTTCACCTCATCTTCATACATATACTGCTCGTCAATGGCGTGCTGGATCTCTGCAAGGTCGCTTTCCTCCAAGACGCCTTTTTCAAGCCACCCTGCGGCATTTAAGATCACCTGATAATCCGCCATTTTCCCAACCGCCTTCAAAAGGCCGTTTTTGATAAATACATTTAAACTGAACATTATACATTTCCTCCTAACGCTACAATCGCATTTTCAATCAGTTCCATTGCGCTGTTCATATCCCTGCAATACTCCAAATCGATTTTCACATCATTGTTTTCGGTCAAAAGTGTAGTCGCCGGACAATACCCGATAACATCACTAACCGTTCCGTCTGCATTTGGTATGTATGTTGTGCAGACAAAATCCTCATGCTCGGTAGATGTGTAATTTACTTCCAGTTGCACATCCGAATACTCCACCACATCGCCGTTCTCTACCGATGTTCCATAGCCCCCTTGAAACAGGATAAATAAATTCTTTCTTGTTTCATCTTCCGGAATCGTAAATGTATAGGAAAAATAACCGTCCGGATAATTCTTTAAGGAAAGATCTTTATATTTCAACGCATTTGTGAGAACACCTGCTTTGTAGGTGTAGCCGTCCTCAAAATCATCATCCGCAGCCTGTATAACAGCACAGGTGGAAGTATTGGTATCGTCTCCGCTACAGGAACGCTTGAAAGATACAGTCAGCATCTTCCCCTTTAACGGCTCAATCGGAAAGCACTGATAGCCAAACTTCACACTGCCGAAAACCATCTCATCCTTGGCAAGAAATCTGCAACCGGTACTTGTTTTTTCATATTTCCATGTGGAAACGAACTGCTTCGAATAATTGCCAAATGCGGGCACATTGACCGTATCCAGCAGATTCTTACCGAATTCTTTCAAGGTAACAGATGTAGGATCAAACAGAATTTCTACCCCACGATAAAACTCCATAAACCCATCAAACCAAACAGTTTGTCCGGCAGTAAAATAATCATAGGATTCAAAAAAAATATCCGAAATATACTTTCCGTCGGTAAATGTTACCATCATATTTTCCCTATCCACACTTTCCACGGTATAAAAACCTTCGGGGTATTCTTCCCAAACCGAAGCATTATCCGCACTCTCCAGCGAGTAAATACTGGAACTTTCGTAATCCGCAGCAAATTCTTTCTTATCTTTATACACTTTTACAGAAAGTTCGGGTTCTGATTCCAATACATCGTTAATTCGGATAACATTCTTCCCCTTCTCCCTGCCGATTAGGGTATTAGCAAGTATCTTTTCTGCGTGAACATCCGTTTTTTCTGTCAGTTCATTGGTTTTTGCCAAAAGAAGGTCATTTTCCCCTTGGAGATCCGAAACCTGTTTTTTCAGTGTCTCCTTTTCTGCTTCAAGGGCTTCTATGGCTCCTGCCATGCCTTCCCTTGCACTTTCAAGGTCCAAAACCT
>JAZUOK010000017.1:0-3588 GCA_045604665.1 Eubacteriales bacterium
TGATGCGATCCGCCGCGTGACCGGTTATGAAATCGAAGGCAAGGCAAAAGAGGCCGACGGTGTGATTCACTTGATCAACTCCGGTGCTTGCTGTATTGATGCAAACGGTGCCGCCAAAGATGAAAACGGCAACGCTGCGATCAAAGCTTGGTACGATGTTACCGAAGCAGACCAGAAGGCAATTTTGGAAAATACCACTTGGAACTATGCAGACCTTGGCTATTTCCGCGGCGGCGGATATTCCTCTCGCTTCGAGACCAAAGCAGAAATGCCTGCTACAATGATCCGTTTGAACCTTATAAAGGGTCTCGGTCCTGTTCTTCAGATCGTAGAAGGCTGGACAGTGGCTCTTCCCGAGAAGGTTTCCGATGCCCTCTGGAAGAGAACCGACTATACTTGGCCTTGCACTTGGTTTGCTCCTCGCACCACCGGCAAAGCACCCTTTAACAGTGCTTATGAAGTAATGAACAATTGGGGCGCGAACCACGGCGCGATTTCCTACGGACATATCGGCGCAGATCTTATTACCCTTTGCTCAATGCTTCGCATTCCTGTTTGTATGCACAATGTTCCGGAAGATAAGATCTTCCGCCCTGCTGCTTGGAATGCATTCGGTATGGATAAAGAGGCGGCTGATTACAGAGCTTGCGCAAACTTCGGACCTCTCTTTAAAAAATAAAAACAAAAAAGCACCTTCGGGTGCTTTTTTTTTGCATAATATTTGAATTTTAACTTCTGTTTTATAAAAAATGATTGACCGAATGAAAAAAATGGGATATATTTATTATTGTTGATCAAATTGGAAGGGAGGAGAAAAGAATCGAATCGTTTTTGTTTTCGGTAAATGCCGTTCTACCGATCGTTTTGATGGTATCTATCGGCTTTTTGATTAAGAAAATAGGAATTTTAAGCGGAGAAGCTGCAAAAATCATCAATAAGGTTGTTTTCAGACTCCTCCTTCCTTGTTCACTGTTTTTAAATGTTTATAGCATAGAGGATTTAGGATCGCTCGATTTTGGATACATTGTTTTTGCAATGATCGCAACGGTTTTGATTTTTCTTCTTGCAATTCCTTTGTCAAAATTTGTCTCTGAAGATCGTTGTCTGCGCGGTGCGATGATCCAGGCATCCTTTCGATCCAATTATGCCCTTATCGGAATCCCTCTTGCGACCTCTCTCTACGGGGAAGAGGGAGCTATTTTCGCCTCCGTTCTTTCTGCTTTTGCGATTCCTTTGTTTAATGTTCTTGCGGTGATCTGTTTGACGGTTTTCGGCGATAAGGATGAAAAACCAAGCGTAAAAAAAATTCTTCTTGGCATTTTAAAAAATCCACTTATCATAAGTATTTTCCTCGGTTTTGTTTGTCTTTTTTTGAGGAAGATATTCACCGCCTGTGCCATTGATTTTCGTCTTTCGGATCTTACGCCCGTCTATTCTGTTTTGACGCAGTTTGCAAAAACGGCAACACCCTTAGCACTTCTTGCTTTAGGTGCTCAGTTTGAGTTTTCTGCAGTGCCTGCTTTGAAGAAGCAGATTGTTTTTGGTACTGTTTTAAGAATGGTACTGATCCCTGTGATTTTTCTTACAGTAGCATATTTTATGAACTGCTTCCATGGTGCTCATTTTGCAGCTTTCGTTGCTCTCTTTGCAACGCCCGTTGCCATTTCCACCGTGCCGATGGCACAGGAGCTTGGCGCCGATACCACCCTTGCCGGTCAGCTTGTGGTATGGACTACCTTGCTTTCTGCATTTACTATATTTTTCTTTTCTTTTGTTTTAAAAGCCGTTGGCGTTTTTGCGTAACAACTTATAAACATCCTGCTCCTGCAGGGTGTTTTCTTGCTCTTTTATATTTTTATGCTACAATAGCAAAAAGGTGGTATTAAAATGACAAAAGATTTTTCATATACTTATTCTAAAGAGGATATTATCCGTCAGCTTGAGGCAATGAATGCGCCTCGAGATAAGATGGTTATGCTTCATTCCTCTCTTCGTGCGATTGGCAAGGTAGCAGGGGGAGCTGAAGGTCTTCTTGATATTCTGATCGAGTATTTTACAAAAGAGGGAGGGCTTCTCTGCATTCCTACCCATACCTGGCATAATCTTGATCGGGAAATTACGCTGGATATGAAAAGCGACGATACTTGCCTTGGTGCTTTTTCTTCCGTTGCCATCCGTGACGGCAGAGGTTATCGCACCGAAAGCCCCACCCATTCTGTGGTTATTTTCGGGGACCGCAAAAAAGCAGAAGAGGCGGCGAAGGGGGAAGTGTTTGCCAAAACGCCAACCGCTCCCGAAACGGTTTACGGAAAGCTCTATGAACTTTCGGGTTATGTTTTGCTTGTAGGCGTTGCGCAAAATCGCAATACCTATCTCCATACCGTTGATGAGATGCTGAAGATCCCCAACCGTATGGAAAATAAGGCGATTCCTGTGGCGATCAAGAAGGAAAACGGCGATGTTGTAAAACGCGAACTTTCTCTCTTTTTTACGGATTACACGGAGGATATTTCCGATCGATTTATTAAATATGATACGCCTTTCCGCTATCACGGCTGTATTACGGACGGCTTTTTGGGCAATGCGCCATGTCAGCTTTGTGACGCGAGAAAAATGAAAGAAGTGGTAGAGGAGATCTACAAAAATGCGAAGGATGATCCCTTGAAAACCGAACAGCCCATTCCACAAAAATATTATGCAAAATAAAAAGCACCCGATTGGGTGCTTTTTTTAATTCATTCTGATTTTTTGTATAAAGGGGGAGAGGTCCTTTTCCGTTGCGGTTTCAAGGAAAATTCTTGCCGCCTCTCCTGCATCGCGGATCATTTCCATAGAAAAGGCATCGGTAAAGCTTTCAAAGCCAAAGCCGGATTGGCGCGTTCCGAAAAACTCACCGGGACCGCGAGTCTTTAGGTCAAACTGTGCAAGCTCAAATCCATCGTGACAGTCACAGAGCTTTTTCAAGCGCTCTCTTGCCGTCTTACCGGAATGAGAAGAAATAAGAATGCAGTAGGACTTGTCTTTCCCTCTTCCTACTCTTCCTCGCAATTGGTGGAGCTGACTGAGACCGAAGCGTTCTGCACTGCGGATCACCATAACCGTGGCATTTGGCACATCAACTCCTACCTCAATCACGGTGGTGGATACCAAGATCTGCGTCTTGCCCTCTTTAAAAGAAGCCATAATGCGGCTTTTTTCATCGGGCTTTTGCTTTCCGTGAAGAAGATCAGAAGAAAATTCGGGAAGATTTTTCTTGATCTCTTCCAGTTCCTCCGTAGCAGATTGGAGAGGGCTGGTGTCTTCTTCGTCCTCGATCAAAGGACAAACTACATAGGCCTGATTGCCCTCAAGAATCCTTTCCCGAAGAAAGGCGTAAATTCTTGAAAGCTTATCTTCGCCAACATAAAAGGTATCGACCGTCTGTCTTCCGGGAGGAAGCTCGTCAATAACAGAAATGCGGCTTTTGGCATGTAAAAACATGGCAAGGCTTCTGGGAATCGGTGTAGCACTCATAACAAGAGAATGAACCGCGCCGCCTTTTTCACCCAATCGATTTCTGTGTCTGACCCCGAAACGGTGCTGCTCGTC
>JAZUOK010000018.1:0-5393 GCA_045604665.1 Eubacteriales bacterium
ACCCGTATGCTTAAAGCCCATTGGCTTTACATGAAAATTAAGATCGGCAATTTGACATTTCCAAGATTCAGGAAGTTTATGGTCATTCCACGAACCTCCGCCGGATTTGCTTCGAGAATAAACAGCATCTGCCGTCTTCCAAGCTTTGTGACGGCGAACACCTTTCCAAACCACCTGAGGATCGGGACGGATCAAAATATAGTTTCCCCAGCGCTCAAGCCTTTGTCCGTCGGAACAGTCAAGCAGCTCATAATCGCCGAGATCATCACAGTACCACATTACTCATTTTCCTCCAAGCCTTGCATTGTCATCTGACCGGAAGCGGTCGGTACCGAGAGACCCAAATGCCGATAGGCATGAGGAGTTACGCATCTTCCTCTGGGGGTACGGGATAAAAATCCGATCTGCATCAAATACGGCTCATATACATCTTCAATGGTGATTGACTCTTCACCGACCGTTGCGGAAAGCGTCTCAAGACCTACGGGACCGCCGGAAAAATTCTTGATAATCGCCGTCAAGATCTTACGGTCAATCTGATCAAGACCAAGATCATCCACTTCAAGACGATCCAGAGCAAGCTTTGCAATCTCATCGGTGATCACGCCGTTTCCTTTTACGATTGCAAAATCGCGAACTCTTTTCAGAAGCCTGTTTGCAATTCGGGGAGTACCGCGGCTTCTGGAAGCGATTTCAAGCGCACCGTGCGGCTCAATGGAAATTCCGAGGATCCCTGCACTTCTGGTAACGATATGAGCCAGTTCCTCGTTGGTATAAAGTTCCAGACGCATCAGCATTCCGAAGCGGTCACGCAAAGGAGAGGACAAGCTTCCTGCTCTTGTTGTGGCACCGATCAAAGTGAATTTTTCCAGGGGAATACGAATGCTTCTTGCGGCAGGTCCCTGCCCCATAATAATATCAAGGGCAAAGTCTTCCATTGCAGGGTACAAGATCTCTTCCACCGCTCTGGAAAGACGGTGGATCTCATCAATAAACAGAACATCCCCTGCAGAAAGAGACGAAAGAATCGCGGCAAGATCACCGGGTTTTTCAATGGCAGGACCGGAGGTGATCTTAATTCCGACACCCATCTCATTGGCAATAATATGAGAAAGCGTTGTCTTACCAAGACCGGGAGGTCCGTACAGCAAAATATGATCCAGCGGCTCTGAGCGAAGCTTTGCCGCCTGAATAAACACCTGAAGATTATCTTTTATCTTTTCCTGACCGACATAATCCGAAAGCGTTTTCGGTCTCAAAGAATTTTCTTCACCAAATTCTTCCGCGGCATCTTGGGGCGTAAAGCTTGCCGAAACAATACGGTTTTCAAAATCAGTTTCAAAATCCTGTGTCATTTTGTCTTATTCCCCCATAGATTTTAATGCAAGCCGAATCAGATCCTGCAAATCCTTTGCCTGATCGGAAACCGCTCTTACGGCACTTGCGGCAACCTGCGGCTGATATCCGAGTACAACAAGAGCATTGATCGCTTCCGTAAGATGAGAAGAGGTTTCCGGCTTTGCCATCGCCGACAGGGTAGGCTCGGAAGCGTTTTTTGCAATTTTATCTTTCAGTTCAAGAATGATCTTCTGTGCACCCTTCATGCCGATGCCTTGTGCAGCAGTTAAAGCCTTTGCATCACCGGATAACACACACATGGCAAGTTCATCGGGAGACAAGGCTGAAAGAATGGAAATGGCAGCCTTGGGACCGATGCCGGAAATACCGATCAGCATAATAAAAAAGTCTCTTTCTTTTTGTGAAGAAAAACCGTAGAGCTCCATGACCGCACGGTCAGAAGAACCCATATTCAGATAAGAATAGACTTTTGCTTCTGATTTTCCGGAGAGAGCTCCGGCACATTTGGAAGAGATCAAAAAACTCCAACCAATACCGGCAGTATCTATGACACAATTATTCTGAGTAAGCGAAGCAACTTTACCGAAAATGTAATCAAACATTTATTTACCTCCAGTTTTCTTGGAATCGGAAACGGTTTGAAGTCGCGCGATCCGAGAGGAAGCGCGATAACCGTGGGTCAATGCAATAGCAAGAGCATCGGCGGCATCATCAGGACGAGGCACACCGGGCAGACGAAACAAAATGCGAACCATTTCCATCACTTGATGCTTTTCTGCTCTGCCGTAGCCAACTACGGACTGCTTCACCTGCAAGGGAGTGTATTCAAAGATCGGGATTCCCCTCTCTTGCGCAGCAAGAAGAATTACACCCCGTGCCTGTGCCACATTGATCACGGTCTTTTGGTTGTTGGCAAAAAAAAGCTCTTCAATTGCCAGCGCATCCGGCGAATACCGTTCTATAAGCGTAACAACACTGTCGTGCACATGTCTGATCCTGTCTTCCACAGGTTGACCCTTTGCAGTTTCAATCACGCCGCAATCCAAATACTCAAAGCGGTCTTTTTCTTTTTTACATACACCGTAACCGGTAGTTGCAATTCCGGGATCGATGCCCAAAATAACCATTTTTGCCTGACCGCCTTTCAAAGTTTTATTAAATATTTATATAGAAATCCACATTATCGTAATATTTTACCACAAAATATTACTAAAGTCAATTCTGCAATCGCACTTTTACCCATGAAAATGTTTTGAAAATTTGTTGCTACTTTTCCTGTTCTGTGATAAAATATACACGATAAAACATTTAGGAGTCTTATATGAAACTGAATATCAAGAGAACGACACTGATCGGTCTTGCTTTCATGTCGATCCTGGCGTTTTGGCAGATGTATGATCAAGTGATCCCGTACATTTTGGAAAACACCTTTCACATGTCAACGCTTCTTGCCAACGCCGTTATGTCTACCGATAACATTCTTGCAATTTTTATGCTTCCCTTCTTCGGCGCACTTTCCGACAAAACAAAATCCCCTCTCGGAAAAAGAACGCCTTATATTCTGTTTGGAACGATCATCGTTTTTGTACTTTTAATTCTCCTTGGTATTTTCACAAGTTCAAAAAGCTTTGTTCCTTTTTTGATCACACTGTTTCTCATTCTTCTCACTATGTCCACTTACCGAACCCCTGCTGTGGCATATATGCCCGATGTAACGCCAAAACCCTTGAGATCCAAAGGAAATGCGATCATTAATTTGGTGGGATATATCGGCGGTATTTTTTCCACAATCTTGATGATGTTTATGCTAAAAAGCGAAACAGGCGCAAACGGTGAAAAAATTTATTCGGACGGGCAATCCTTCTTCCCTGTTTTTGTAACCGTTGCTTTGTTTATGCTCTCTTGTGTTCTGATTCTTGTCACAACGGTAAAAGAAAATAAGCTTCTTGAAGAAATCAAAGGTGAAATGTCTGAAGACGAGCCCGAACCGGTGGAGAAAAACATCGGCAAAAAGCTCCCTCGCGATGTATTCAAAAGTCTTGTTTTCATTCTCCTCTCTGTTTTTCTTTGGTTCATGGCTTACAATGCCGTAACGACCGCTTTTTCACGCTATTGTATCGAGGTTCTCGGTGCAGACCTTGGTACCAGTTCAGGTTATCTTTTAACAGCTACCATTGCCGCGATCGCCGCCTTCGTTCCCTTGGGCTGGATCTCGGGACGGCTCGGCAGGAAGAAAACCGTGCTTCTCGGCATTGTTTTGATGACTGTTTGTTACGCCATCGCCGTTTTTCTTACAAGTGCAACGCCGGTCATTTATGTACTGTTTTCCGTTGTGGGTATTGGTTGGGCAGCAATCAATGTTAACTCTTATCCGATGGTGGTTGAAATGTCCGGCGGCGGAGATGTTGGTAAATACACCGGGTTCTACTACACTTTTTCAATGGCCGCACAAATTACAACACCGCTCCTCTCCGGCCTTCTGATTGATATTCTTCCCGCCGGTTACCGTTCGTTGTTCCCATACGCTGTTCTGTTTTCCGTGCTTTCGTTCATCACAATGTCTTTTGTTCGACACGGAGACAGTGAAAATAAAAATTAATTTTTTTGGAGGAAAATATGCTATATCTCTTTTTCGTTCTAGGCGCCGTATCTCTCATCTATCTCATTTTAATTTTTCTTACCTCTCCTGCGAACAGAATCCACCCTGACAGAAAAATTCTGAAAGGCGCATTGATCGCACACAGAGGGCTTCATAACGCAGCAGATCTCATACCCGAAAACTCTCTGCTTTCCTTTCAAAAAGCCATTGAAAAAAGCCTTCCCATCGAGATCGATATTCACCTTACAAAAGACGAACAGGTTGTGGTTTTTCACGACGGAAACACGGAAAGAATGTGCGGCAGGAACGGAAAAATCGAAGAGATGACTCTGGATGAAATCAAAAGTCTTTCTCTCCTTGAAACAGCCGAGAAGATCCCAACTTTACAAGAGGTATTGAGTTTAGTCAGAGGGCAAGTTTTCCTCCTGATTGAATTTAAGGTTTCCTCCGATAACTCTCAAAAGCTTTGTGAAAAAGCCAATGGAATTCTTTCCGACTACAAGGGTAAATATCTCATTCAATCCTTTTACCCTCAAGTTCTTTCCTGGTACAGAAAAAACAGGAAGGATATTTGCCGAGGACAGCTGAGTGCTAAATTCCTCAAGGAAAATTTATCAAAAAGACTATTGGGCCTGCAACTTTTGAACTTCATCGGAAGACCGGATTTTATCTCTTTTAAGCATAAAGACAATTCTTCGTTGATGTTCCGCTTTGTCAAATGGCAGGGAGCAGAAAACGCAGGCTGGACATTCCGTTCAAAAGAAGAATTTGATAAAAACAAAAAACACTTTAACGCTTGGATTTTTGAGGGTTTTGATCCTACAGAACATAATTGAGTGAAAAACTTAAATATCGACAACAATTTTAACAATCTCACTTGACATTAAAATTTCATCGTGATAAAATAAGCCCGATTGTTAAAGTATTTAATAATAAAAACAAAGGAGAAAACTATTATGGCACTTGTAACAACCAAAGAAATGTTTGAAAAAGCCTACAACGGCGGTTACGCTGTCGGCGCTTTCAACGTAAACAACATGGAAATCGTTCAGGGTATTACCGAAGCTTGTAGAGAGGAAAAATCCCCTGTTATTCTTCAGGTTTCCAAAGGCGCAAGAGCATATGCCAACCACACTTACCTTGTAAAGCTGGTTGAAGCTGCTATCCAGGAATGCCCCGAGATCCCGATCGCTCTTCACCTTGACCACGGTGACAGCTTTGAAACCTGTAAGTCCTGCATTGACGGTGGCTTTACCTCCGTTATGATCGACGCTTCCTCCAAGTCCTTTGAGGAAAACATTGAGATCACTAAAAAGGTTGTTGAATATGCACACGCTCACGGCGTTGTTGTAGAAGCTGAGCTCGGTAGCCTCGCAGGCATCGAAGACGAAGTAAATGTTGCTGCTGAAGCTGCTTCCTACACCAGACCCGAAGA
>JAZUOK010000019.1:0-2940 GCA_045604665.1 Eubacteriales bacterium
GATCCCCGGTACCCCGAAGGATCTGATCAGCTATTTTGTTCCTCTGACTAAGATCAAAATGGGGCATTGGCTGGTTTTAACCACCTTTGCCCGCATTCCCTCGGTGGTTACCTCTACCGTTGGGGGAAATGCCTTGCGCGACGGGAGGTATCTTTTCGCGGTGATCCTTTTTGCCGCCACTGCCGTCGTGAGTATCATAGGTGCGATTTTATTTGATAAATTTCTTCAGTATCGCAGAAAGAAAAAAGAGAAAAGAACATAAGGAGGTTTCCTATGCTTCAAATCAAAAATCTGACAAAAATATATAAGCCGAAAAAGGGTGTTCCCGTAACTGCCCTGGATCAGGTGAGTCTTACCCTGCCCGAAAGGGGAATGGTATTCCTTCTTGGTAAAAGCGGCAGCGGAAAAAGTACCCTTTTAAACCTCCTTGGCGGTCTGGATTCTTTTGATTCCGGTGAGATCATCATTTCCGGAGAAAAGACGGGTTCCTTTCGCCAGTCTGATTTTGATTCTTACCGCAATACGCTGGTAGGCTTTATCTTTCAGGAGTACAATGTTCTGGAGGAGTTTACCGTTGGGGCAAATATTGCTCTTGCTCTGGAACTACAGGGCAAAAAGGCCACCGACGAGGAGATCGAAAGGATCCTTGCAAGAGTTGATCTTTCGGGTTTCGGAGATCGCAGACCCAATGAGCTTTCCGGCGGACAAAAGCAGCGGGTTGCCATCGCCCGTGCCTTGGTGAAAAACCCCAAGATCATTATGGCGGACGAGCCTACGGGTGCACTGGATTCCGTCACGGGCCGACAGGTTTTGGATACCTTGAAAAAGCTTTCTGCGGAGAAGCTTGTGATCGTGGTTTCTCACGACAGGGATTTTGCCGAAAAGTATGCGGATCGCATTATTGAGCTTTCCGACGGCAAGGTCATCTCCGATATGGAATATGAAAACGAAACCTTCGCCTTTGAGGAAAAAGGCATCTCTTACGGAGAAAAAGAGATCACGGTTTCCGCAGGGTATCACTTAACGGAAGAAGACAGAGAGGCGATCAACGCCTATCTTGCCGCCCTTTCCCAAGGGGAAGAGCTGCGCATCTTGCCGAAGCAATCGGGCAGAAAAAAGCACGAGACCCGGGAAGAAGATATTATCATTTCTCAAGAAAAACTTAGTCTGATCCCGTCAAAGCTTCCTTTAAAGCCTGCTTTCCGCATCGGTACCGGTGCCTTGAAACACAAAAAGATCCGCCTTGTATTTACCATTCTTCTTTCCTGTATTGCCTTTGGCCTGTTTGGCCTTGCGGATACCTTTGGTGCATACGATCATATTACTACCTGTGTCAGAAGTATTCTTGACAGTGGTATCACCTATGCTTCCGTCAGAAAAGATGAAAAGGTATGGTATGAAAACGGCGATAAAAAAGATTATTATATGACCGACGGCGGCAGGATTAAGGAAGAGGAGCTTCTTGAGATCGAGGAAAAGACCGATGTTCTCCTGGAAGGCGTCTTGACCCCCTACGGCCAGGATCTGAACTTCTCCCATTTGTATGATGAGGATGCGGAGTTTACCAAATCCGAATTTCACATTTACCCCTATTATTTCAACGGCTTTGCCAAAGCGGATGAAAAGGCTCTTGCAGAAATGGGTCACTTCCTTCTTGTAGGGCGAATGCCCCAGTCGGGAAAAGGGGAGATCGCGGTCACCTCTTACATTTGTGAAACCTTTATGATCGGCGGCTTTGCCAAGGAGGATGCAAACGGCAAGGTCACCTACGAAAAGATAAACGGCTATGAAGATATGCTCGGAAAGGTCTTGACCCTTGCCGGAAATGAATATACGGTGGTAGGTGTGGTAGACTGCGGCTTTGATCTGGAAAGATACCGCTCTCTTACCGAAGAGGTGCTTGAGGAATCCACTGCGAATATTCTTATTTCCTATGCCCTCTATCAGGAATTGAGCAGTATTCGTGAGTATTCCCTTGCGCAGGTGGCCTTTGTCCACCAAGAGGATCTTGCAAAAATGGCATCTGCACAGCCCGGCTTCAGCCAAGGTGCCAACGGGCATTTTTCTGCGGAATGGTACGAGGGGAATAATAAAGATAACTGGTTTGGCATTTGGTCTGAAAACTACGGTACCCTAAAGGATACAAAGGGATATACCGTTCTCTGGACGGAAGGGGAAAAGGAAGTCCTCAAAGAAAACGAGATGATCATTTCCCTTAGATGTGCCATGGAAAATTTAGGAATCTCTCTTTCCCCCGAAGCTTATGACGAAAAGGGCGAAATCAATTACAAGACCTTGACGGAAGAAGATAAAAAAATGCTTCTTTCCGTGGCAAGAGATATCCCGGCTATGACCATTACTTCCCATAGCTATCAGGACTATAAAAATACCTCAAAGACCATCGAAAACGGCAAGGTGGTGGGAATCCTTCTTCCTGCAGAGGGACTTTCGGATCCTGGCAGTGTGATCATCGCTTCCGATGAACTGATGAAAAATGTGATCCGTCTGGACGACGGCATCTATCAATACGCCGTGGGAAATATGCCTAAAGAGAGGGCACACCTTCAAAAACTTGTGGAATTTTGTTACGATGAATCGGGGGATATTTCCTTCCCTTTGCAGAACTCTGTTTGCTTTGAACTGGACGGCATCCACGAAATGCTGCAGATCTTGGCAAAGGTATTCCTGTGGGTGGGTGTAGGCTTTGCGGTGTTTGCCGCACTGATGCTCTCCAACTTTATTTCTACCAGTATCATTTACAAAAAACAGCAGATCGGTATTCTTCGTGCCATCGGCGCAAGAAGCAGTGATGTGTTCCGTATTTTCTTCTCGGAGAGCTTTGTGATCGCCATGATCAACTTTGTCCTTTCCGCTACGGGAACCTTGATCGCGGTGACTTTGATCAATTATTTCATTCGCAGTGAGACGGGTATTCTCATC
>JAZUOK010000020.1:0-1726 GCA_045604665.1 Eubacteriales bacterium
CTCTCCGTAAACCTGGGAGAACAAAGGATACTTGATCTCGCTGATGGGAATGGTATCTCCCTTGTCATCCTCCGCAAGCAAAAGCTCGGGAGTCTCCTCCGAGGAAACAGGCTTTTTCAAAAGCACATTCGCATACCCTGCAATATCGCCCACGGTAGCATTCATAAAAAGGCTTAGGGCCAAGCAGATCACTGCCGTAAATAAAACAGGGGCCAAGAAAAGACCTGCGATCTTCCCTATTTTTTTCAAGTTCTGTTGTTTTTTCATAAACTTTAAATTATTTTACAAAAAGACCTTTCTTTTTGGAAATACCAAACATCAGTCCGGTTGCAAGGACGGGAAGAAGGGAGATAAGAAGCACATTTTCAAAACCGTTTGCTTCTTCACCGGTCTGCTTAATAATAGCGGCAGACTGGAAAACGGGAGTATTGCTTGCCACATGGGTAATTTCCACAGAGCCGGTCTTGGAGTTGTAGGACAAGGTAAGGTCTGCTTCATCGCAAGCCTTCTGACCAAGCTCCAAAAGCTCGTTTCTGGCATCACTGCCCATCATAGACAAATTGAATTTACCGTCATTGGTGCCGGAGCCGGAAGGCTGCTTGGAATCCTCCACCTTGGACATACCGTAGTCACCTGCATTAAATTCGGCTTTTTTTGCTTCTTCTTCAATTTTTGCCATACCCTGATCAATGTAAGAAAGGATGACATTCATTTCGTCCTCGTTCATATCATAATCGCCGAGGAAGTAGTTTCTTGCGCCGTTGATGTTTTCCTGGCTGAAAGAAAAGTGCCAGCCTTTTTCCGTCACGATCTTGACACTGCTCAATTTATCCAGTACTTTCTGCTCATATTTGTTGATACCGGTTGCAGCAAAAACATTCAAAGACAAGGTGAAGAGCATCACCGCGCAAAGAAGCATGCTAATTGTTTTTTTCATTATAATCCTCCATAAATTGTGCAAGCATTTTCGCTTGTCATAACAAATCATCTTATTATATCATAAGAAAATCTTAAGTGTCAACATTCTATTTTTTCTCCCTTCTCCCGCCTCAGCTTCCAAAAAAGCCCCGGAACTTAATTTTGCCCCGTTTTATCGTATGTTTTCACAAAAAGAAGGAAAACAAAGCATAAAAATGTTTACAAAAATTCCCATTTCTATTGATATATCGTTCAAAGGTTTTACAGTAAAATCCCCCGAAGAATCGGTAGGAAAACAATAAATGAAAAATCGGCCTCAAAAGAGGCCGATTTTTATTCGTTTTTTGCAGACCTTCTGTTTCCAAATGATTTTTTCTCAATCAGAAGAATCCCCAAAGCGCACAGGGCAAGCACCATCGGAACAGCAAAAAATTCTCTTTTTACCGTAAAATCCTCTTTTTTCAGAAAAGGGGAATCCTCTTGAAAAATTCTTTCCTTTTCTGTTTTCTTTTCTACCGAAAGGACCGCATGCCCCGAGGAAGAGTCCTCTTGTGCCGCAAATACAGCACAGCTTCCTTTGGCAGGGTCAGGGCAAGAGGCCGGCATTCCTTCATAAACGGGGATCAGAAAGATCATCGGTTCCGGATTTTGCAAAAGAGCCTCTGCCAGTATTTCTCCTTCCGTTTTTGCACCGCCGATGTTTTGCATAAACTGTGCCCAAAAATTCCGACTTCCTTTTTCGTTTTCCGATCGGGGATCCACATTCCACTTTTGTAAATAAAGGGTATTTTGGAAGGTGTTCACATAC
>JAZUOK010000021.1:0-3302 GCA_045604665.1 Eubacteriales bacterium
ACCGGCAACAAATTGGACCCCACCGCTTTTCGCATCAGTGATATTAAAAAAACGAAGGTCTGCCCTTTGGCAAGGGTCATCCGAAGTGAATGCAAAAAAAGCGGCATTCGCAATCTTAAGGTTCTTTATTCGGAAGAAGAACCAACAAAAACTTTTGTTTCAACCAACAGAAACCGAAAAGTGCCCGGCAGTGTCAGCTTTGTGCCGGGTGTTGCAGGCATGATCATGGCAGGAGAAATTGTAAAGGACTTAACTAGGATATGTTTATCATCGGAACCGATAAAGTAAGCGTTTCTTTTGGCGAGAAGATACTTCTCGATCAAGTGTCGTTTTCTGTAAATCAAGGGGAAAAAATCAGCATCGTCGGTGTCAATGGCGCCGGAAAAAGCACCTTGATGCGACTGCTGTACAGCAAGGATCTTCCCTACACCGGCAACATTTTTATAGCCAAGGGAAAAACCATAGGCCATTTGGAACAGCAGAATCATATGGATCCCGAGCTTACTGTTTATGAAGCTGCACTTTCCGTTTTTAAAACGCTATCCCAAGACGAAGAGCGGCTTGAAATTCTCTCAAAGGAATTAAAAGATAACTATACAGAAGAAAAAATTCGGCAATTCACCTCTCTCCAGCAAAAATTTGAAAGAGAAGGTGGATATGAATACAAGAGCCGCGCACGCGGAACCTTGATCAGTATGGGCTTTGAAGAGGAAAAATTAGGACTGAAGATTTCCGCGCTTTCCGGTGGCCAAAAGACAATTCTGCAATTATCTCTTCTGATTCTGGAAGAGCCGGATATACTGCTTTTGGATGAGCCTACAAACCACTTGGATATCAAAGCTTTGGAGTGGCTTGAAGAAAAGCTGAAAAGAATTAAAAGCACCGTTCTTTTAATTTCTCATGACCGTTTGTTTTTAGACAGAGTTACCGGCAAAACCCTTGAAATAGAAAACACCCACGCAAAACTATATTCTGTTCCCTATTCCAAGTATCGCGAGCAGAAAAAAGCCGAACGGGAGATTCAAGATCGGCACTACAAAAATCAACAAAAAGAGATCAGCAGAATCGAAGCTTTCATTGCACAGCAAAAAAGATGGAACCGAGAAAGAAACATCATTGCCGCAGAATCCAGAATGAAAGCTCTTGATCGCATGGTCAAGGTGGAAAAAGCAGAAGCGCTTCCCGAATCCCTTTCTTTTCGTTTTTCCGCCTCACTGGAATCCGGTGAGGATGTAATCAGTGCAAAGGATCTCTGCAAAGCCTACGGGAATACAAGGCTGTTTCAAAACCTTTCTTTTGAAGTAAAAAAGAAGGACCGTCTTTTGATCATCGGTGCCAACGGAAGCGGAAAATCTACCCTTTTGCAGATCCTTGCCGGAAACCTATCCCCCGATAGCGGCAGCTTTCGTTTTGGGTACAATGTTCGCCCCGGCTATTATGACCAGTATCAGTACTTAAACGAAAACAGCACCGTTTTGGAAGAGATTTGGAGCGAAAGTGATCTGAATCATACCGAGATCAGAAGTCTTCTGGCAACATTTCTGTTTAAAGGGGACGATGTCTTTAAGGAAACCTCCGTTTTATCAGGTGGAGAACGAGCTCGTCTTGTTCTTGCAAAGCTGATGCAGAAAAAGGTCAACCTATTACTGCTCGACGAGCCTACGAACCACCTGGACATTGAATCCAGAGAGGCACTTGAAGATGCGATATTGGCGTTTGAAGGTACGGTGATCGCCGTTTCTCACGATCGATATTTTATTCAAAAAATTGCAACGAGACTGCTCTCCTTCAACGGCAACGGAATTACATTCCAATATAACGGCAATTACGCCGACTATAAAGAGTATTTGTCAAAAAGCACTGCAAATATTATCAAAACATCTGCTGAAAAGCCAAGCAGCAAAAACGATTGGGAAATTAAGAAAAAACAAAAGCAAGAAGAGAGAAAACGACTTTCCAGAATTAAAAGAATTGAAGAAGAGATTGAATCGAGCGAAAACAGGATCCGCGAAATCGATAAAGAAACAGAAACAGTTTCTACCGATTATGTTGCACTCCAAGCACTCTACGAAGAAAAAAATGCTTTGGAAGAAAAGTGCATTCTCCTTTTAGAGGAGTGGGAAAAATTAGAATCATAAATTAACATAAAATACACTGCCTATGCATACATATTAGTGAATTGTATCAGGAGGCAGTGTATGTTTATTTATTCTGTAAAAGCTCAAAATATAAAGCTCTTTCTTTCGATCGTTGTTTCTGTCCTTGCAATTATTTTTGTTTTTGCATTCATTCCCCCAAACGAAAGTATTGCGAATCCGGCAGATTTACCTGCTGATAAGAAATTGGAAATCAGAGATTTTAAAAACATCGTAACCAATCAAGACAGAATCTCTTTTTTGAAAAAATACGGCTGGGAAGTAGAAGCAGAAGCAAAAGAAGTCGTTGATATTACCATTCCGATCAATTTTGATCCAATTTATGAAAAATACAATCAGTTACAAATAAGCGAGGGTCTTGACCTTGAAAAATACAAAGGTAAAACTGTAAAAAAATATACTTACCTCGTAAATAATTACGAGTATGACGGTGTTGTTCTTGCCAATCTTTTGATCTACAAAGAAAAGGTAATCGGAGGTGACATTTCATCCGCATCGGTTGACGGTTTTCTTCACGGGTTTACAAAAGGAAATGATTTCCTGACTTAAATATAATTTTTTTAAAAATAATAAATGAAAAAAGAAAGTGCAGATCAAGTGGTAAAGCTTCAAAAATTCGTCATTTCATTTTTCATTGGACTAATCAGCGCAACCATTATGGGATTTTTTCTCGTTTTAATTTTAAAGAGCATAGAAATTATACTGTAAAAAGACCGCGTTTGAAATCAAACGCTGTCTTTTTGATTAATGATTGATCTTTCTTTGAATAAATTTCACAAGTTCAACAAGGGGAATGATCAAAATGGAAAGGCCGAGACCGATCGCATATTCATCCAACCCGATTACGCTGAACTCGAAAATCTTCGCAAGGAACGGAATCTCGATAACAACAGTGGTAAGGATCAGCGCTACAGCACCTGCAAGCCAAAGCCACTTATTTTGTTTCTTCATTGAGAAAATAGATCCTCTGCGAGAACGAAGGTTAAAGGACTGGAAGATCTCAGACATAGAAAGGGTCAAGAACGCCATTGTTGTGCCATGCTCAGCACCGCCCATTTTCTTACCGATGAAGTAAGCAATCAGCGTTAAAATTGCAACGAACGCACCCTGATAGAAGATATCAAACCCAACACCGCCGGCAAAAAT
>JAZUOK010000022.1:0-1669 GCA_045604665.1 Eubacteriales bacterium
GCAAAAAAAGCACCCGAAAGGGTGCTTTTTTTAGTGATGTTTGTCCTGCGGACAAGTGATGTTTCTGCGAAGTGATGTATCCCTACGGGAAATGATGTGTTTTCCCAAAAGGGAAAACGATAAGGTAGGCATTTGCACTTGCAAATGCCTTATTTATTGTTGATATTTTTTTAGTCGGAAGTTTTCTTTGCCTACTTCCTTTTTGAAAAAAGAACCGAAAAACTTATGACTATTGTTAGATCACTTTGGATCTATATTCCTATTTTATCTTATATTGGGTCGATTTTTTCTTTGCCTACTTTCCCGCCGGTGAAAGTTCCGCCGGACCAATCGGTCTGCGGCTTAGCCTTGTCCTCTTGGGGCGTCACTTTTTTTTCAAAAGAAAGTAGGTTATTTATTGCCGTAGACAAAGTTTTTCACATTGCCTTCCCTCCTGAAGTATTCCGTGGGAGTCAGACAGTGTGTGGCGCGGAAGGTAGAGATCAGCACCAATTTGATCTTCATTTTCTGCGGAATAATACTTTTGATATAAACACTGCAGCCGTCGCCCACCTTCACATCGGCGCGCCATTCCGCAAGACCTGCAAGATTGGGTGCAAGCTCTACAAAAATACCGTAGCTTTCGATGCTGCGCACCACACCCATCACCGTTTGCCCCGGGGTGAAGCGAGCGGCGTTTTCGCTCCAGGTACCGAGAAGCTCCTTGTGCGTCAGAGCGATCCGCCCCCGTCGCCCGAGCTTTCTTTCGTCGCGGCATTTTACCGCGCAAAGGATCTCCTCTCCCAAAAAGAAGCGGTCCGAAGGATGGGAAATACGGGATACGGAAATGCAGTCAATGCTCATCAAAGACGGGATACCACAGCCGATATCGCAAAATGCCCCGAAGGGCTCAAAGTGAGTGATCTTGGCAGGGAGAATATCACCGTCCTCCAGGTGATCCAGGTATTCTGTAAGGCATCTTTCCTGCGCCATTTTTCGGGACAGAATGATCTTGGGCACGGGATCATATAAAATTTCCTTGATCTGAAAAACGCAGGGCTTCCCCACGCGGCAGATCACCGCAATATCCCGTACCTCGCCACCCTCCTCCAAGACACAAACCTCTTCCTTGGGAAGATAAGCCTCCATTTTTCCGAGGCGAAAGTGCAGGGTCAGATCCGGCTCACATAAAAGGGCCCTGGATTCCAGGATCCGCCCTTCCTCCATGGCTTTTTCCACCTGAGAAATATCCGTAAAAAAGGCTTTGTTTTCCGCAGATCCCAAGAGAGCCCCTTCCGGCGCAAATATTTCCATAAGATTCCTCCGTTCTTTTTCTTCTGTTTCTCTTTTTTTCCATTCTATGCAACCAAAATAAGAAAAATGAAAGAGAAAGGAGGATAAAAAAAGGACTTCACTTTTGTGAAGTCTTAATTGTTTTTTGCGGTGTTGATAGAGGCGATCAAGATCAGTAGAAAGTTGCTGCGAATATATCAACAAAAAGTTTTTGTTATGGTCACACCTCTTTAGGGATATTATACCACACTTTTTTAGGGATCAACGGCTTGCCGTTGCATATCATCAATGCGAAGCATTGTATATCACCAACACGCAGTGTTGTATCTCATCAAGCCGCAGGAAAAATACACGCTGGCGCGTGATGTGATACAGCCCCAAAGGGGCTGATGATATG
>JAZUOK010000023.1:0-13395 GCA_045604665.1 Eubacteriales bacterium
TCTGGCTTTTTTACAGCAGATTTGTAAAGAAATTTGATTTTCGCAAGGTGAAGAATATTCTGCCTGAAGACGGAACTCCCATTCACGCCATTGAAAACAGCCTTGGTGGGATCCGTATGCAAATGGAGGCTTTTTGCGATACGGAAAGAAAGTGCACTGCTTTCATTAAAATTACCGTAAAAAATCCTTCTCCTTTTACGGCGGCAAACCGTCTTGCCCTTGCCCTTCGCACGGGAAAGGAAAAGGATCTGGCTTACGGTTCTCCCGATGAATACCTTTCCTACGATCCCGAGCTTTCTGCCTTTTTAAATCTTCCTTCTACCTTTGAGGAAAAAGACGGGGTCTACCTTGCAGGAGATACCTTTGTTACGGTGAAGACTGATCTGGAACAGGAATTTGACAGGGAAAAGGGCATTTTGTGGTTCCCCATATCCCTAGAGCCTGGGGAAGAAAAGACCGTGATCCTCTCTTTCGGCAAAGGGGAAAGAAAAGCCTTTGATTACAGTGAAGAAAAAGAGAAGACCCGTCTTTTCTGGCAGAAGGAGCTTGAAAAGATCAAAGAAGAAAGATACAAAAAAACCATTGGGAATCTGACCGTTCAGATCCTGCAAAGCTTCTGTTATTATAAGAATGAGGATGATCTTGTTTTGCGCCAGGGCGGTCTTCAGAGACTGATGTGGCCCTGGGAGGCGATGCCTTCTCTGGAAGCCTTGAAGCGAATCGGTGATTTCGACGATTATATTGAGGATGCGCTCAGCTTCTATTTTGATAAGATGCAACAAGAAGACGGAGAAGTGAAGACCATCGGAGAAGGATGGGCCTCGGTAACTGCTTCCTGTCTGTATTCTCTCGCGCGCTTTATGCATCAAAAAGGCGACAAGGCATATTTTGACCGCTATGCCGAAAAGGCGCTCCTGACCTTTGACTGGATCAGAGAAAAACGGCGTCAATCGGAACAGATCGAAGGGGCGGTGAAGGGACTCTTTCCTCCGATGCGCGGTTCTGACTGGCAGCAAACCCTTCAGCACTGGACCAATACGGATGTGTTTGCTTACTTTGCCGTTTCTGCTCTGGCAGAAGCCTTGGAAAAGTTTTCTCATCCGAGAAAAGAAGAGGTTCGCCGTGAGTGCGAGGATTACATTTCCCGTATGAGAGAGATCTTCTCGGCGTATGCCGCAAAGCAAAAGGGGGATGAATTGCGCGTTCCTCTGACTCCCGACGGGAACGACGCTTATTTTTTGGAAAACTTCTATCCCTATCTTTTGCCGGGCGCCTTCTGCCGCGCGGTAAAGCCTTCGGAAAAGGATATTGACCGCATCTTAAATCACCATAAGAGAGTGGGCCTTTACTGCAACGGTCTCCACAGCCGTATGCCTTACCGCGACGGTACCACCCATATTTTCTATACTACAAACGGGGATTTCCACTGGTATTATGTATATTTGAATTTGGGCAGAGTAGAGGAAGCCAATAAAACCCTTGCAGCTACCATGAAATATTCCATGACGGCAGAGTATTATATGAACGAGCGTTACCACGCAAACGACCCTTATTATGTACCCTGGAGCCCCAATGTTTCCGCTTCGGGAAGAGTGATCCATATGCTTCTGGATTTCCCGGGTGAATTTGACGAAAATCAGATCCAGAAATAAAAAAGGAACAAAAAATGGAAAAGAAGATTTCAGCGAAAGCTATGGAAATCATTCTGAAAATGCAGCAGAATGAGCTTGACGAAAGCAAGATCTACCGCAAGGTGGCAAAATGGGCCAAGGGTGAGGAAAATAAAAAGACCCTTCTGCACCTTGCAGAGGAAGAAGAAAAGCATTATTTTATCTGGAACAAATATACCAAAAAGCCCCTAAAGCCCCGAAGAGGAAGAATTTTCCGTTACTGCTTTCTTGCCCGTATTTTTGGTTTTACCTTTGCGGTAAAATTGATGGAAAAGGGAGAAGAGGGTGCACAGAAGGAATATGCCCTTCTGGAAGAGGAGGTGCCGGAAAGCCGTGTGATCCGCCGTCAGGAGGAGGAGCACGAAAAGGCGCTTCTTGAGATCTTGGATGAGGAAAGACTGCAGTATGTGGGCAGTATGGTTCTGGGACTGAGCGATGCCCTGGTGGAGCTTGCAGGCAGTCTTGCAGGATTTACCTTTGCCCTGCAAAACAATCGCCTTGTTGCCTTATCGGGTTTGATCGTAGGCATTTCTGCCACCTTTTCCATGGCATCCAGTGAATTTTTATCTGCCAAAAGCGAAGGACGGGACGATGCATTAAAATCCTGTTCCTATACTGGAGTGGCTTATCTTGTTACGGTGGTGCTTCTTGTTTTGCCGTATCTGATCTTTTCGCCCGATCAGTACCTTTTGGCGCTGATCACGATGCTTCTTATTATCGTTGCTATTATTTTCGGCTTTACATACTACACCTCCGTTGCCAAGGATCAGCCTTTCCTATCCCGTTTTTTGGAGATGACGCTGATCAGCGTGGGCGTAGCGATCCTGTCCTTTGGTGTAGGACTTCTCGCAAAGCGTTTTCTCGGTATTGAAGTGTAAATGCCATTTATGCCTCGGCAAAAATTTTGTCGGGGCATTTTTTCTTTTTCTTTTTTGTATTGACATCATTCCTTTCGGTTACTATAATGGGGGAAAAGATGAATTTTTCAGGAGGTGAGTGTATGGACGGTAACAGTTCTTACGGAAGTAGGACAGGCTTTGAAGAAAAAGAGAGGTTGCCGGATCTGCGCTCCCTTTTTTGTTTTTCTGAAAAGCCTCTGTGACACGGCGCGTTTGCGCAAACGGTGACAGGGGTATTTTTATACCCTTTTGCCAAAAAGAAAAAAACGGAGGCAAACCATGGAAGAAAAGATCTATCTTGAAAATGAAGAAGCATTTGACCTTCACCCCGACTATGAAAGGGAGATCCTTCTCCTTTTGGGTGAAAAAAATATCCCCCAAAATATCAGACAGAAAATTTTAACCTATCACGAAAACGACATTGCTTCTGCGGCGGAGAATCTTCTCCCCGAGGACCGAAAGAAGCTGTTTCGGCTTCTTGGGCCTGCACCTTCCGCCGATGTTTTGGAATACACCGAATTTCGCAATGAATATTTGGCGCAGATGAGCCAAAAAATGCGCCTTTCCGTGCTGTCCCATCTGGAGGCACCGCTGGTCGCGGAATATATGGAGACCCTTTCGGAAGAGGAAAGGGTAAGGATCACGGGACTTTTGGACGAAGAGACCAGAGAGGACCTTTCTCTTGTGCTTCGTTTTGAAGAGGACGAGATCGGCAGCAAAATGAGCACCAATTTCATTGTGGTTTCAGAAAACGCTACGGTCAGACAGGCCATGAAGACCCTTGTGGGTGAGGCGGCGGAAAATGACAATATTTCCACCATTTATGTTACCGATGAAAAGGGTGCTTATTTGGGTGCGATCCCCTTAAAGGATCTGATTCTGGCAAGGGAAAATACGCCCCTTTCCCAAATTATTCTGTCCTCTTACCCTTATGTTTACGGCTATGAAGAGATAGAGGATTGCGTGGTATCCCTCAAGGAATATTCCGAGGACTCCATTCCCGTTCTTGACAGCGAAAACCGCTTGATCGGCGTTTTGATCCTGGAAGAGGTTATGGATCTTGTAGAGGAAGAATTCAGCGAGGACTACGCAAAGCTTGCGGGTCTTCTGGCACCGGACGATCTGGAAGAGGGACTTTTCAAAAGCCTTTGGAAACGCCTTCCCTGGCTTGTGATCCTTTTGGGCCTTGGCCTTTTGGTTTCGGGGGTTGTGGGGATGTTTGAAAAAGTGGTTGCGACCCTTTCGGTGATCGTCAGCTTTCAGTCGCTGATTTTGGGTATGGCAGGAAATGCCGGGACCCAGTCTCTTGCGGTGACCGTTCGTGTGCTTTCCTTTGAGGATCTGGAAAGAGGGCAAAAGATCTCTCTTGTGGGCAAGGAGATCCGCCTTGGCCTTTTAAACGGGTTGATCTTGGGCTTTTTATCCTTTGGCCTGATCGGGCTGTATTTATTCCTTTTAAAGGGAGAAAGCGCGGCCTTTTCCTTTTCCGTTTCTGCCTGTACCGCCCTGGCCCTTGTGATCTCCATATTATTGTCCAGCCTTTCGGGAACGGTGATCCCCCTTTTCTTCCAGAAATTGAAGATCGACCCTGCCGTGGCATCGGGGCCGCTGATTACCACCCTCAATGACCTTGTGGCGGTGGTAAGCTATTACGGTCTCGCCTGGTTCTTTTTAATCGGCGTGATGGGCTTTTAATTTAAAAAATCTAAAATACCGAGGAATTTCCTCGGTATTTGTTTTCTTTATGGGGATATGTGTTTTTTAAACTTGTTTTTTTCCCTTTTTTGCAATATAATAGTGTGAGATTTTGTGTTTTGGAGGATTTTGTCTTGGAAGAAAAAGAAAGTGCCGTCTTGGTGGCGGAACTTGACGATTCAAAAGAAAAAGAATCAGAAGTAGAAACGGAAAAGGAAAAAGAAGCGTCTGATCTTCCGAAAAAGGAAAAGAAACCCCTCGGGATCGGAGCGAAGATCGCCATCGGAGTGGGAACTGCCCTTGGCCTTTTTCTCTTTACCGTGATCGTTGCGTGTTTTTTGCTTTTGCGCGGTCCCAGCCAGACCATGCGCGATGCCCTGGTGCTTTCCGCCAAGCAGGCAAGTGCCACCAAATGGCTGCCCGGTCTTTTCCTGGGGGAAGAGACGGTAAAAAAGATCGAGGAAAACAGTATGAAGGTTTCCTTTGATGTGGTTGCCATTGATCCTGCGGAAGAGGAAAAAGCGCAGGCGGAAGCCGAGGAAGAATGGAAAGACTGCCCTTCCGGTGTCAAGCTTGAGTTTTTGTCAAAGCCTGCCTTTAAGGCATACCTTTTGAAGGTTCGTGATCCCGAAAAGGTTTTTGTGGGAACCTCCAGCGATTTTAAGTCCGGCAAAAGGGGTCTTGATATTTTCCGTATGGCAGAAAAATACAATGCTCTTGCCGTGATCAACGGGGGAGAATTTCCCGATATCGGCGGTGTGGGCGACGGGGGACTTCCCGTGGGAATTACCTTTTCTCAAGGAAAAATGGTATATTCCGGCGCTACCAACCGCACCTTTATGGGCTTTACCAAGGATAACCGTCTTGTGGTTTCCGAAGGAATGACCGAGAAAAGGGCGATGGACCTTGCGATCCGCGACGGGGTATGCTTCCAGACGGGAAACTGTCTGATCACAAACGACGGTGTCAATATGACCATGCACTATGCGGATAAAAATACAGGCCGTGCCCAGCGCACTGCCATCGGTCAAAGAGCCGACGGTACGGTCCTTCTTTTGGTGACCGACGGAAGATGTGCCTCGAGCCTCGGTGCGACCCACAATGAATTGATCGAGATCATGCTGGAAAACGGTGCGGTTTGTGCAGGAAAGCTTGACGGCGGCAGCTCTGCCCAGATGTATTATCGAAACTATTTTGATCTTTACGATGTGGATACATCCACTCTTGACGAATATCAAAGAAAAGGGCTTGTGAATACATATAAGGCGTTTACACCGCCAAGAGATCTGCCCACCTTCTTTGTGGTAAAGGGGGTAGAAGAATGAAAGAAAAGAAGCTGTCCTTATTCTGGAAGATCTATTTCGGAGCGCTTATTTTATTTGCGGTGGCGTTCATCGCAGGTGTGATCCTTTTGCTCACCTATCTTTCTGCATTTGAAAAAAGCCAGCCCATTCACCCTGCCCGTGAGATCTTTGAGGAGTATTTTGCCTCAAAGGATTATGAAAAGGCTTTGAAAAAAGCGGAATTTTCCGTAGGGGACAAGGAAGAGATCGCTCACGCGGCCTCTGCTATGGAAAAACTGTGTAAAGAGGGCAAAACGGAATTTTACGCGGTAGGCGTGGAGAAAGGCGTGGCCAAGTACAATGTGGTCACTTCCCTGGGAAAAGAGGATTCTTCCTTTATCAAGATCGCCACGATCCTTCTGAAAAAAGAAAATAAAACGGATTTCTTTGGCTTTTCCGCCTACAAGTATGAGGATATGGAGATCTTCTTGGAGCCGGAATTTTCCGCAAGTGTAAAAATCCCTTCGGATTTTCGCCTTACGGTCAATGGAATCGAAGTGAAAAAGGAAGAAGCAAAAAAGGTTTCTTCTCACTTTTGGAATGATTATCTGCCTGCATCCTCCGAAAAACTGATGATCTCGGAATTTTATTTTTCCGATCTGTTTTGTGAGCCTGAAATCACAGCTTACAATGAAAAAGGGGAAAAGGTTGAACTTCTGAAAAACGAGGAAAGCGGCGTTTTGGAAACGGCGATCCAGTATGAAGAAGTGCCCAAGGCACTTTCCGACCGACTTCTTTCCGGTATGAAGGAATATGCAAAATTCATTCAGGCAGACGGCTCTGTTTCTTCTCTCGGTGAATATTTTGATAAGAGCAGCTTGTTTTATCAGAATACCGCCCTCAATCCCGGCTGGTGGGTAACGGATCACGATGGCTATTTCTTTGAAAAAGAAAAAGCAGAAGATTTTTATTTCTTTGATGAGAATACTCTTTGCTGTCATATCTCCTTTGATCAGGTTTTGAAAACAAGAGGAAGAGAAGACTATATCGATCCTGTGGATATGACCATCTTTGCCCGTAAGATCGGCGGCAATTGGTATATTTTTGACCGAATCGTTTTGTAAAAAGGTTTGTAAATACAGACAAAAGGAGTTTTTCGATGCTTTACAAGAAAGAGAATGAAAAGATCCTTTCAAAAGAGCTTTTTGAGAATCCCACTTCGGAATATCGCGGTGCGCCCTTCTGGGCTTGGAATACCAAGCTGGAAGAGGGAAGGCTGGCGCGTCAGATCGGGTATTTTCAGGAAATGGGCTTCGGCGGCTTTCACATTCATACCCGTACGGGACTTCAAGACCCGTATATGGGGGATACCTTTATGGATATGGTATCCTTTTCCCTTCGTGAGGCAGAAAAGAGAGGAATGCTCACCTATCTTTACGACGAGGATCGCTGGGCGTCCGGCCCTGCAGGGGGCGAGGTTACCAAAGAGAAAAAATTCCGCCGCAAAAAATTAGAGCTGTACCCCAACGACCTTGGCTTTGACCTGAAAAAGGAAGAGGCTCAGGATTTGGGCGCACCGTATCTTCTTGCGGTATATGATGTGGTTTTGGATGATTCGGGATACCTTTCTTCCTTTCGCCGTGTTGAAAAATCGGATCCCCCCCAAGGAGTGAAGTGGTATGCCTACTGCTTTACCGAAGAGGATCGGGAATGGTGGAACGGTCAGTCCTATGTAGATACCATGGACAAAGAGGCCGTCAGCCGATTTATTGAAATTACCTATGACAAATACAAGGCGAAGGTGGGAGAAGGGTTTGACGGTGCGATTCCCTCCATTTTCACCGACGAACCCAATGTCAATGAAGACAATACCACTATGGCAGCCGTGCAGGCAGGGGGAATGTTCCCCTTAACGCCTGAAAGCCGTGAAAAGCAAAGCTATTCCTGGACGCGCTTTTTTGAAGAAGGATACAAGGAAATGTTCGGGGAAGATGTTCTGGATACCTTGCCCCTTCTGATCTGGAAGAAAAAGGACGGCTCCGATTCCCTTTATAAATACCGTTATTTTGAATTTATTGCAGAGACCTTCTCCAAAAATTACACCGGTCAGCTTGGTGCCTGGTGTGAAAAAAATAATATCGCTCTTACCGGGCATTTCCTAAATGAAAACGATCTGATCGGTCAGACCACTTCCTGCGGCGAAATTATGCGCAATTATATCTATATGGGTCTGCCCGGCATTGATATGCTTTGCGACGCCAGAGAATATACCACCGCAAAGCAGGCCCAGTCTGTGGTGCACCAGGAAGGCAAGGAAGGCATGATGAGCGAGCTCTACGGAGTAACCGGTTGGGAGTTCGACTTCAGAGGGCACAAGATGCAGGGCGATTGGCAGGCAGCCCTGGGTGTTAGCGTAAGAGTCCCTCACCTTGCTTGGATGAGTATGAAGGGCGGCGCAAAAAGAGACTATCCTGCATCGATCTTCTATCAGTCACCCTGGTACAGGGAGTATCGCTATATTGAGGACCATTTTGCGAGAGTGAATACTGCACTGACCCGAGGAGAGCCGATTGTAAAGATCGGTGTGATCCACCCCGTTGAAAGTTATTGGGTGGCAACAGGTCCTATGTCACAGACCGGTGCCGCAAGAAGCTCTCTTGAGAAAAACTTTACTGATGTGACGAGCTGGCTTTTGAAAAACCAGATGGATTTCGACTTTATTTCCGAGTCGATCCTGCCGCGCCTTTGCCGAGAAGATCCCCTGGCGGTGGGTGAGATGCGGTACGAGGCCATTGTGATTCCGGCAAATCTTTCCCTTCGTTCTACTACCATCTCCTTTTTGGAGAATTTCAGAAAGGCAGGCGGTAAGGTTATCTTTATGGGAGAGTGTCCCATTTATGTAGACGGGGTTTTGTCCGACGGTGCGAAAGACCTTTTTCATAAGAGCATTTCCATCGGTTTTGGTTGTGCACCGCTACTGGAAAGCCTTGAGGATAACAGAGAGATTCGCATTTTAAATTCCAAAGGGCAAAATGAATCCAAGGTTTTATACAATTACCGCAAGGACGGGGATGTAAGATGGCTTTTTGTTGCCACTGCCGAAAAATTCGGGGAAAACAGCCACGCCGAGGCGCAGAATGATGTTACAAATTTTGAAGACCTTACCATTACGGTAAAGGGTGTGTTCCATCCTGTGGAATACGATACCCTTACGGGTAAGATCCGAGAAGTGGACTATGAACACAAAAACGGAAATACAAGGATCAAAAGAGCGATCATTTCTTGCGACAGTGCTCTTTTCTGCTTAGAGAAAGAGGCGGCCTTTGCAAAGGAAGAAAAGAAGGAATACGCTCTTATCAAAGAATTTGACCTGAAAAAGGCGGTGGAATATTCCACGGAAGAAAAGAATGTGCTTGTTTTGGATCAAGGGGAATACCGATTTGATAACGGCCCTTGGAGAGAGGCCGACGAGATGCTTCGCATTTCCCGTATTTTCCGTGCAGAGCACAATTTCCCTTCGGACAGGCTTCAGCCTTACACGGTGAAAAAGAACCCTGTCAGCCATTATATTACCGTAAGATTTACCTTTGAAAGTGAAATCCCGGTAAAAGGTGCGACCCTTTCCACCGAGGATACGGAAAACATTACCGTTTTCTTCAACGGAAAAGAGGTCAAAAAGAACATCGAGGGCTATTTTGCTGACGAGGACTTTAGAAAAATGCACCTTCCTACCATTCCCGTCGGAGAAAATGTTCTTGAAATTACCTACCCTTACACGGAGCATACAAACCTGGAATGGTGTCAGATCCACGGCGATTTCGGAGTGAAGGTCATGGGCTGTGAAAAGATCCTGACTGCTCCCCAAAAGAAGATCGGCTTTGGATCCGTTGTGCCCCAGGGACTTCCTTTTTACGGCGGCAATGTACTCTATTCCTTTGATGTAACTTTGGAAGAGGACGGTGCAGTGGAAATTGAGGCCTCCTATTTCCGCGGTGCTCTTGTGGGGGTATCTCTTGACGGGAAAAGATGCGGTAGAATTGCCCTGCCTCCTTACAGGCTGATGATCGAAGATGTGAAAAAGGGGACGCACAAGGTAACCTTGACCCTTTTCGGCAATCGCTATAACACCTTCGGCTCTCTTCATATGGTAAACGAAGGGGAAAAGTGGTGCGGACCTGCTGCTTGGCGTACCCGTGACAGCAATTGGAGCTATGAATATAACTTCCACCCCATGGGTATTTTAAAAAGCCCGGTGATCCGAATTTTTCGCAAAAAATAAATTCGCAGTGAAAGGCGGAAGAGGTGAAAAACCTTTTTCCGAGACAGAATATGTTTGAAGCTTTGACACAGTGGGAACTTTCCCTGTTGCATCAGATCGCCGAAAGGGCGACGGCGACAGGCAGTGTGATCTGGAGTACCATCACCTATTTTGGCGAAAGCGGTATTTTTTGGATCGTGCTCAGCCTTGTTCTGATGCTTTTTAAGAAAACCAGAAGAGCGGGCTTTTCCATGGGACTTGCCCTTCTTTTCGGTGTGATTGTAGGAAACGGTGTTTTGAAAAATGTGATCGGAAGGCCCCGTCCTTATACCCTTGACCCGACTCTTTCTCACCGCCTTGTGTTCGGAGAGATGACAAAGGATTTTTCCTTCCCTTCGGGGCATACCCTCGCTTCCTTTGAGGCGGCGACTGCCCTTTTCCTCCGCCATAAAAAATGGGGAATTGCCGCTTTGGTCCTTGCGTTTTTTGTTTCCGTATCCCGTCTTTTCCTTTTGGTCCATTTTCCAACAGATCTTCTGGCAGGCGTGATCCTTGGAATCCTTTTCGCTTTTCTTGCATCCAAAACTGTGGATCTCATCTGGAAAAAGGTAGAAGAAAAAAACGGAAAGAATGCATAATTCGATTAAAAAAGAGATAACCTTTCGGTTATCTCTTTTTCTTTGCCTTGTCCCTTTTTTGAAAAAAAGTGACCCAAAAAACTTATAGCTATTATAGAAAACTTTGGATTTATATTCCTTTATTATCTTTACTGGTCGGAAGTTTTCTTTGCCTTGTCCCTTTTTTGAAAAAAAGTGACCCAAAAAACTTATGGCTATTATAGAAAACTTTGGAGTTATATTCCTTTATTATCTTTAATAGTCGAAAGTTTTCTTTGCCTACTTTCCCGCCGGTGAAAGTTCCGCCAAACCAATCGGTCTGCGGCTTAGCCTTGCCCTCTTGGGGCGTCACTTTTTTCTCCAAAAGAAAGTAGGCGGTATTCGGAAGGGGTTTTTCCGGTGCGTGATTTGAATTGGCGAATGAAGTGGGTGGTGTTTTCATAGCCCAGGGCGAAGGCAATATCCTCGATGCGCCCGTCGGTATTGATCAGCATATTTTTTGCACTGCGGATCCTGGCGTGGATCAGATCTGCCGTGGGCGATGTTCCGAAAATGCTCTTATATAAAGCGAAAAAGCGAGAGGGGCTCAGGTTCACTTTTTCCGCCATTTGTGCAACGCTCGGGTGATTTTGGGTAGCGGAAAACATTTCTCCTCTTAAAAAGCGGAATTTTTCCAGGGTTTCATCCTTGATACGGGAAGGAGCATCTTTCGTGAAAAGATCGCGCTCCATACGAATGAGAAATTCTTTGATCTTGGCATCGATGAGAATATCCGATGCAAAGTTATGGGCGAAAAACTCCGTTTCCAATTCCGCGACCATTTTGGGGATCAGATTGTGGCAGGATGGGTAGTAGACCGTATCCGGCAAAAGGGCGCAAAGGGGAATTTCCTCGTCCTTTGCACTGAAATGGAACCAATCGTGAATAAGGTTCTCTCGGGAAATAAAATATTGCGGTGTTCCGGGCCTATAAAGGATCACAGCGTGGGGCTCGGTCACGACCGTTTTCCCGTCAAGAAAGATCTCCACGCTTTGATGAAAGTGCAAAAAGGACCAGTTTCGGTGGCCCTCCTTCCGATCAATGAAAAAGCCTGCGTTTTCCGGGTACATATGTCTTATCGTTGAGATCGTTATCATATTTTCACCTCCAGATCAGCATAACAAAAACAGTAGGATATGTCAATAAAAACAATAGAATATGTTCTATACAACCCGTTTGCTTTTTGTTAATATAAGAGGGAAATAAGACTTGGAGGCAATATTATGATCTATCGTACCGAGCATCCCAAACCCCAATTTATGCGAGAGGATTGGATAAATCTCAACGGCACCTGGCAGTTTGAGATCGACCACGGCGCCAGCGGCGCAAAAAGAGGTCTTTTTGAAGAGGATAAGGCTCTTTCCGGCAAGATCAATGTGCCCTTCTGCCCCGAAAGCCGTCTTTCCGGTGTGGAGTATACGGACTTTATGGCAGCCGTTTGGTATAAGAGAGAATTTGAAATTACGAAAGAAAAAATGGAGAAGAGAGTATTTCTTCATTTCGGTGCCGTGGATTATAAGGCGGTTGTCTATATCAACGGTGTGAAGGTAGGTCAGCACAAGGGAGGATATGTATCCTTTTCCTTTGAGATCACCGACTTTGTAAGAGAAGGAAAAAATACCCTGACCGTTGCGGCTTACGACGACTCCAGAGATCCCCTCATCCCTTCCGGTAAGCAGAGCAGCCGATACGAATCCTACAAGTGCTATTACACCCGTACCACCGGCATCTGGCAGACGGTATGGCTGGAATTTGTTGCCAAAAACTATATTCAAAAGGTAAAATATTATACCGATATGGAAAAAGCCGAGGTTTCCATTCATGCAAAGCTTGTAGGAGAAGGGGAGCTTTGCGCTACCGCTTTCTTTGAAGGAAAAGAGGTGGGAAAAGCCTTTGTTAAGTCCCACGGCGGCGATGCAATCCTCACACTTCCTTTGACGGAGAAGCATCTTTGGGAGGTTGGCAAGGGCGGTCTTTACGATCTGATCCTTACCTACGGAGAAGATAAGGTGCAAAGCTACTTCGGCATCCGTTCCCTCCGTCTTGACGGTGTGAAATTTTTGATCAATGAGAAAAGTGTTTTCCAGAGACTCATTCTGGATCAGGGCTTTTATCCCGACGGTATTTACACTGCCCCCGACGACAAGGAGCTTCTGGGGGATATCGAAAGAAGCCTTGCAATGGGCTTTAACGGGGCAAGACTCCACGAAAAGATCTTTGAGGAGAGATTCCTTTATTACTGCGATAAATTAGGCTATATCGTTTGGGGAGAATTTCCCAACTGGGGTCTGAATCATTCCAGACCTGATGCGATCTACGGCTTTTTGCCCGAGTGGCTTGAGGAGATCGACCGAGATTTCAACCATCCTGCCATTGTAGGCTGGGCACCCTTTAATGAGACCTGGCCCGTGCTCGGCAGAAGGCAGCACGACGATCTTTTGGAAATGGCTTACCGTGCTACCAAGGCCGCTGACCCCACCCGTCCCTGTATTGATACCGCCGGCGGTTGGCATGTAGTGACCGATATTTACGATCTTCACGATTATGAGCAGGACCCTGCCCTGTTCAAAGCTCATTACGAGACCCTCGGCACTACAAATGAGCTTGATTTCAGATTTGCCGGCTACGGCAATCAGGTGCCTTATGACAATAAGATGCCCTTTTTTGTCAGTGAATACGGCGGTATCCGCTGGACCGAGGATCAGGAGGGCTGGGGCTACGGCAACGGACCCAAAACCGCAGAGGAATTTTTGGAAAGGCTGAAGGGTCTTACCGACGCCCTTCTTGACGACGACAGAATGTTTGGTTTCTGCTATACCCAGCTTACCGATGTAGAGCAGGAGCAGAACGGTCTTTACACCTACGACCGCCGACCCAAATTCGACCCCAAAGAGATTCACAAGATATTCTCCCGGAAAGCCGCCATCGAAGACT
>JAZUOK010000024.1:0-2009 GCA_045604665.1 Eubacteriales bacterium
TAGCGATCATCCGCAGGGCATTTGCTATACAAACAAATACGAAATCAAATGGAATGCTTTGAAATCTCGTGTTTTCGGCAATTACGGATTTAATTCCAAACGGATGACGAAACGGCTGATCAAGGAATTGAAACATATTTCCCCCGATGTGGTTCATTTGCATAATCTCCATGGACACAATTGCCACTTGGAACTGTTGCTTGGCTATTTGCGCGAACGCCATATCAAAGTGTATTGGACTTTTCACGATTGTTGGGCATTTACCGGGTATTGTCCGTATTTTGACATAGCAAAGTGCAACAAATGGAAAACCGGTTGCTTTGGTTGTGTACAGGCAAGACAATATAGTTGGTTTTTTGACCAAAGCAAAAACCTGTACGGCCGCAAAAAGAAATTGGCGCAAGGTCTTGATCTCACCATCGTCACCCCCTCTCACTGGCTTGCCGAGCTGGTAGGGGAGTCCTTCCTGAAAGATTACCCCGTGAAGGTGATTCATAACGGAATCGATCTCACGGTATTCAAGCCCACGGAGAGCGACTTCAGAAAAAAGCACGGGTGTGAGGGGAAGTTCATCCTCCTGGGCGTGGCCTTCGGCTGGGGCGTTCGTAAGGGATTGGACGTCTTCGCGGAGCTTGCCTCTCGTCTGGACGACCGTTTTCGGATCGTCCTGGTGGGTACCGACGATGCGGTTGACCGCAACCTTCCCGAAGGCATCATCTCCATCCACCGTACCCAGAATCAGGCCGAGCTGGCGGAGATCTACACTGCCGCGGATCTGTTTGTCAATCCCACCCGGGAGGAAGTCCTTGGGTTGGTGAATATTGAGTCCCTGGCCTGCGGCACTCCCGTGGTCACCTTTCAGACCGGCGGCAGCCCCGAGTGTATTGACTCCACCTGCGGTTCCGCCGTCCCCTGTGACGATATCGATGCCCTGGAGCAGGAGATCCTCCGCATTGCGGAAACAAAGCCCTACACCCCGGACGCCTGTCTGAATAAGGCGAAAGAATTCGACATGAACCAACGATTTGAGGAATACGTGAAGTTATATGAAGAGAATAGTTTATTTGGCACACTATGACTTCCCGGATAGTACGGAAAAACGGTATCGTGCACCTGCGGCATGCACAAAAATAGAGTATATTTGTGAAGCGATGGCATCTATCGGATATAAGGTGGAACTTGTTTCTGCCAGCAACACAAGCGGTTCTTCGCTTCCTTCGACGGAAAAAGACATGTGCGAAAACGTAAGAGTTCGTTTTTTACACGGCTTTAAACGAGGCGGCAAATTGCGAAATAAACTTTCAACCGCGTTTTTCTATACAAATCTGTTGTTATATTTGCTTAAAAATGTAAAAGCCGATGATACGCTCATTGCATACCACTCTCTGATTTTGATTCGAATCCTTCGTGTTGTCAAAAGCATTAAGAAGTGTCGATTGATTCTAGAAGCTGAAGAGATTTATGGAGATGTAATTGGGAATCCGAAAATTGTAGACAAAGAACTTCGGTTTTTCTCTTGCGCAGATGCTTATCTGTTTCCAACCCAGCTTTTGGACGAAAAGGTGAACACCGATTGCAAGCCAAGCGTAATTGTGCACGGTACGTATAAAGCGGAACAGGATCGCGGAGAACGCTTTGAAGACGATTTGATCCATGTTGTTTACGCGGGAACTTTCGATCCGCGAAAAGGTGGTGTAGCCGCAGCTATTGCTGCCGCTGAATTTTTGCCCGCAAATTATCACGTCCATGTTCTCGGGTTTGGTAGCGAGCCAGATACGCAAACTATAAAAAATGCTGTGACAGAGGTAGCAGAAAAATCTAAGGCAAAGATTACCTTCGAAGGCTTACTTTCTGGCGAAGACTATATTCGTTTTCTTCAAAAATGTCATATAGGGCTCAGTACACAGAATCCTGAAGCGGACTTCAACGCCACTTCTTTTCCCTCGAAAATTTTGTCATATATGGCAAATGGTTTGAAGGTTGTGAGCATTCGAATTCCCGCTGTAGAG
>JAZUOK010000025.1:0-9887 GCA_045604665.1 Eubacteriales bacterium
CCCCCATTATATTTGGTGGGAATTTCAAGCTTCTTGGCACCGGCAAAATCGTATACATCGTCATAAACAGTGTCGCCGGATTTGTAGCTGATGGTAATATCCTGTTCAGCGCTGCCGCCCTGTGCACGGGCCTTGCGCGCCATTTCGTTCATGGTTACATAGTATTCGCGCTTTGCCGTATATTCATCTGCCCAGCGGAGACGGTTGTTGTCCCAGGTATTTCCCTCAAAATAATCACCGAAGGCAGGAACGGCAAGATCGATCCACGCCATGATCTTTCTCAGATCGGAATCAGAAAGGCTGACGCCCTGATGCTTATCCTTCAAGATCTGGATCAGATTACTCTTTGCAGAGCCGTACTGATAAGGATCGAGAATTTCGCACTGGCTCATAGAGGAAATCCAGTTAATATAGTGATTTTCGGGAGAACCGATCCATTCTCTGTTGTTCATCAGAGAGGTAGAAGCTGTCAGCACCAGATAGGACAGGGGGAACGCCTTCACGATACCGGCACTGTTCATCGTTCTGCCTTCCAGCGAGAAGGGAACCGTAGATTTTTCGGTTGCAAACAGACCTGCGTCCAAATAGGTTGTGCTGCGACTGTAGATATTCAAATCTTCGCAGGTCATTGCAATCACATTGGTGCCTTCCTTCAGAAGGTCTACCGCCTTATGCGCCAAGGAATATTCCTTATAGCCGGTGTTCCAGCCAATGTGAGAGAAGACCTTTTCCCCGTTGATATAAACCTCGGGGTTCTGGTCGAAATAGATGTTCAGAACAAGCTTCATATCAGCCATGGCACTGATCTGCGCTTTGGTCAAAGTAAAATTCTTGCGCAGATAAATGTGAGAGCGTGGCTGCTGCCATTTGGTAGCGGCACCGCCGGTGTTACCGAAGCCTGCCTTTGCAGTGGTCCAGGAAGCGTCGTTGAAGGATTCCTCCATCCAATTTGCGCTTACGGTTTCGCCAACAGTATACTTCCATTCCTCCTTGGTACCGAAGATCTCTACCTTTTCTCTCTGCTGTTTTTTCGCAAAGGAGAGAGAGGTATCGATGGCACGGCCGCCGCCGAAATTCTCGCAACGAATGGCAAGTACATTCTTGCCCTCTACCAAGAGATCTCCTGCCTCTTTTATTTTAGCAGTGGTATAATCCTTTACATATTTAGAAGGAGCATAGATCTGATTTCCGTTCAAGTAAAATACGGGATTTTCGTCATAGAAGGTGTTGAGAATTGCCGTTGCGCCTGCAAAGCTTTTCGCATCGGTAATATTAAACTCCTGGCGGATCCAGATATAGGAGGTATCATTCCAAACAGTACCTGCACCTGAAATGGTATTCGCAAAAGGTGCCTGTGCCGTGAACCATTCTCCGTCAAAGGAGGGAAGATTCCAGCCTTCGGCTACATCCGTTACGGTACTGCTCTTAAAGTAAGACCAGGTTTCGTTTTTGGAGAAGATATCCACCGTTTCGCCGCCAAGAGAGTTTTCCTCCAGGGTGGTATCCGCGCCTGACATGGTGTAGGCGTCGGTCATATCAAAGGCTTCTTCCTGGTTGTTGTGACACTGGATACAGCTCTCATCAAAAATGGGCTGGATCTCTTCCAGGTAGCTGAATCCCTTGGAATCCTCATAAGGATCGTAATCCTCGTAGCCTTCGCCGGTCTGCCAGGGCTCTGGCTGAAGCTCCTGAACGCCCTTTGCCATTGCCATCGTGGTGGTGGAAACGGCAGGGGGGACGGTATTTTTGTCCTCGTGGCAACCAACGCAGGAGAAGGTCTCGCCGGGCATCAGCGTAGACCAGCTACGCATAGACTGGATCATCTTTCCTTCTGCGTCAAGCACCTGGAAGAACACGGGTGTTTCGGAAGGCACCTTGAAGAGAGCGGAGCCGTCCTCCTCAATGGGAACCATACCAAGCACGCGCTTTACATCCCAGGAACCGTTACCGGTAGAGATGGCGGAAAGGGGGTCACCTGTTCCGTAGCGGATAGAGCCGGTACCGAAGGTATCGGAATGTCCGATAGCAAAAGCACGGTAATCCAGGGCAACTACGCGCAGATACTTTGCTGTACCGAATTCAACCCCCTCCATACCTTCGCCTTCGTAGACATTACCTACATAGAAGGTACCGGTGTTAGAACCGTAATTTACCATACTTGCTCTTTCAAACAAGGTGCGGGTGGTGATCGGTACGATCTGGCCGGCAGGCATTTCAAGGGTGCCGGGAACCAGGTTCACCTTGTTGCCATCCATATCCATCAGGTAAATGCTGAACTCTGCGGTTGGATTTTCTTTGGCCTTGTTCTTCCAGCCGTCGGGAGCGTGGGTAACCAAAAACTGGTCCTCGCTGATGGAGTAGGGATATTTATAAATGGGGCCGTTTTCACCGTAGTGGTCTACACTTGCATCCTTGCCGTAGTATCCGTCGGGGAAAACAAGGGTCACGGCGTCAGGGTCGTTTCTGCCCTTGCTTGTATCCAAAATAACAAGCTTACCTGCCTGTCTTACATGGTGACCGGAGGCAATGGAAATATATTTGTCGCTGACACCCTTTACCTGACGGGTATGCAGAAGGGTGGTGGGGAAGTTTGCATTGTTGCCCCAAACCTCAGTCTGGTTTGTGCCGTCGGGGAACATCTGAAATACGCCCTGCACAAACAGCTGATTTCGGTCGTTGTAGTCCCAGCGTGTATAAAGTACACGGCCGTCGTCGGTTACGGTAGGATAGGTGGTATGCACCTGATCGTAGCCCACACGGACAATATTTTCACCGTTGGGGCCACAAAGGTACAAGTTGGAAACGGGCACCTTAAAGCAGTCTACCGTCTGAATGGTACGGCAGGAGCTGAATACGATATTGCCGTCAGGAAGATACTTCGGCTCCGTATCCGCAACGCCCAGACCAAAGGTCAGCTGACGGGTCTTCTTTGTGAGCAGATCGTATTCATACAAATGATAGTCGTCGGTGGTCTCCGCTTTTTTCCAGGAGAACAGCACCTTGGTTCCGTCCTCGGATACATCGGGATCACGGATCACACCGGTTTCGGATTCCAGAAGGACCGTTTCGGTACGGGTAACGGTAGATCCGTTTTTCTCAAGCTCTACCAGAACCAATTGAGAGCCGGGATGGAACATAGTGGTTTCCTCGCCGTCGGGTGCACCAGAACCATAGGTATCGGAAACCGCCTCGGTATAGGCATAGTGAGAGCCGCCGAGAGGCTGGTGCTTGGTTACGATAAAAGAGGTGTACTGGTCCATCAGATCGTCAAGCAGATCCGATGCAGGCAGCGTACCTGTGGTTACATCACCTGCAGAGGCATATACGGGGATCGCAGGGATAAAGGAAAGGAGGGGAAGCAGTAAAGCAATGGTCAGAAAAATCGATATAAATTTTTTCATTTTCTCTGCACCTCCTTAATTTTTCAGCGTGTAAGGCGTGGCTACTTCCTTACCATCCGCATCTTTTACGGTAACGGTCAGGGTAGCGCCTTTTTCTTCGGGGATCTCAAAACCGCTCAAAGCGATTTCTTTTGCCGTATTAAATGCAACCTCTTCCAATGTTGCATCCTGTGTTTTCACCGTTTCACCCTTGGCATCTTTCAAAGAAATGCTTACGGTAACGGTATCGGAAGCGGACTTCTTTTGACGGCGAACGGTGATCTTATTTATACTGGCGCCGGGGGTAAGCTTGCAAATGTCTTCGGTTTTTCCTTTTACAAATACCTGCTCAACGCCGTAATCTTCGCCCTCATCACCGATGGACATAACAAAGTTTACAAGATCAGTGATATTTTCTTCCGTCAGATCAAGCTCCTTGGTATAGTATCTGACCGCGTCCTCCATGGTAGCAAAACGGCCGTCATAACCCCAAGGGCCGGTGCGCCATACCTCAACCAGCGTGGGCGTATCCATATCTCTCTTTTCCCAGTTGGTGGCAGTATCGGTTAAAGTAGAGTGGTGGGTCTTCAAATCTGTATAAAGGGGAGCAGGGTGGCAGGTAGCACAGCCCTTTTCCTCAAAGAGCGCTTTGCCGCGCTGTGCCGACTCAGTAAGAGTTCCGTCTGTATTCAGATAAGGACTCTGCACAGGCTGAAGGGCTTTCAGATACACATCGATCTGTGCCATTTTTTCTTCTTCCAGTACATTAAACTGAATGAACTTCATACCGGCGCGCACCGCGATTTCTGCGTTTGCACGGATACCGGTAGACATAACAGGGGGCGTACGGTGGGAATACAGAAGGCTCTTGGCACTCTTGGGATTGCCCAGGCCGTCATTCAGGTTATCCCAGTTCAGACCGTCTGCCAGAGCATCCGGATGGCAGCTGAGACAGCTTTCCCATTTCTGATAGCAAAGATTTGCATCGGCAAACAGGATCTCACCTGTGCGGCGGTCGTCGTTTGCAGGCTGCTCTACAAAGGAAATGGTTCCGCAGGCATTGTTATTCAAATTGATGGTTGCAATATCGCCGGTAAAATACTGGCCGATATATGCAGTATTTTTATCAATGGTCACAGATCTTGCCCCTTTACCGGAAAGATCCACACGGGTGCGGCAATCATCCAGGAAGGGAAGATAGTCCACAATGGCATCCACACGGTCCACTACGCCCTTGCCTTCCTTTACGGCTTTGATCTTGTCGTTCATTTTGGAAATATCAACGACCATAGCCTCATCGGTACCCGAAATAGCCACGACCAGATATCTTCCGTTTTCGCTGACACATACACCCCAAGGATTGGAGGCACCCTCCTCCACTTCGTCCAGAAGCATGGGGATGGCAGTATCCGTGGCGGTATCAATGGCGGAAAATCCGTTGGTATTGATCCAGCCGCGGTCAAGCTGAGTGGTAGGATATGCATAACGGGCTATGATGTGGGATACATATACGCTCTCTCCGTTGGGAGAAGCGGCAATTCCCTTCACACCGCCGGCACCGTTTACAAGAGAAATGGTTTTGATCACCTCATCGGTCTTCGTGCTGATCACAGCAACATTGGCAGAGATCACATCGGAGGATGCGCCCTCCTCGGGCAAATGGCAAGCCACATACAGCTTATCTCCTGCAAGGGCCATATCAATCGCTTCTCTGCCGTCAATGGCAATGGTAGATACCACTTCGCCCTTTTCCAGATCCAGCACCGCAATCTCATTATCAAAGCGGTTGGCTACATAAGCCTTGGTTCCCAGGATCTGCATAGCAGAAGGGGTATGCCCTACCGCAATCTCAGATACCTTTTCCATTGCACTGTTCAGAACGGTCACCTTGCCGGCCAAAACGCCTTCAAGTACATAGATCTTATCGCCGTTTTCTGCGACAGCGTTTACCTGAGCGGAAGCCTGATAAGTACCGAGAATGCCCCCGTTCTGATCCAATTTATATACTTTCTTTCCGGTTCTGTCGGCAGCATAGATCACATCGCCCGAGACCACCACATCCGTTACGGAAGTATAGGCCTCCTCCGGTGTTTCCGGAACTTTTTCGGAAGAGAGCGATGCAGAGCCGTCATTCCCCAATGAGAAAAGGCCCGGCAAATCGATCTTGCCCGTCGCCGCCATTACACCGATGATTCCCAGAAAGAACACGGCGCACAAAGCCGTGATCAGAATCACAAGTGTTTTTTTGGAAAGTTTTTTCATCGTATTTCCTCCTTGTTTCGGTCTTTATCATAACGAAAAACTTTCGGAAACTATTCCATCTTCAATTGTATTATAACAAGCAAGTTTTTTCACCAAAAGGCTTATTTCAATAAAAAAAGTGAGGAAAATAATTTCCTCACTCATTTTTTCTCAGGTGGAATATGCGTGCTGGGAGGAGCCTCCCATCATGTTGACTCCGAGCATGGTAACAAGCATACACAAAAAGCCTAAGATCACAAAGATTTTTGCGTATTTTTTTAAAGACGCCTGTCTGCGGAAATGGAGATATACCGTGTACATCAGCCAAGTCAGAAGCGCCCAGTTTTCCTTGGCATCGAAGGACCAGAAATTGCCCCAGACCTCGTTTGCCCAAATGGCACCGAAAAACATTGCCATGGTCATAAAGGGAAAAGCGGTACAAACAAGATCGTAAATGCCTTTATCCAGCCGCGGTGTATTCTTTTTATCAAAAAAGCTGACCACCGCCAGAACAAATGCCACCGAAATCAAAGAATAAGACAGCATATAGGCCAAAATATGGGGTACAAACCAACCCGACTGCAAGGCAGGAGGCTGGAGCCATTCCGAGCCGATCCCCATAAACAGGACCCCTGTCATAAACACGGCAGGTACAAGGCAGAAATAAAGTGCCATCCAGCCGCTTTTATGGTAAGCGCGCATATACACATATACAGGACCGAAGCACATAGAGATAAAGGTCATCACCTGATACATACTCACAAAAGGCACATACCCATTGATGATCCAGTTGTTGGCAACCATAACAAGATTGCCGAAAAACGCAAGGCCCCAAAGAATATAGCCGATCTTTTCGGTCTTTTTCACGGCAACAAAAAGTGCCGCTGCGGCGTAAAGCACTACCGAAAGAAGTGCGATCACAAAAACAAGCTTTACACTCATGCTTTTTCACCTGCCTCTCTTTTTCTGAAAAGGCACATGATGACACTTCCCGCAATGGTAAGCCAAATGCCGGAAAGGGAAATGTATTCACCGGGGTCGTGCTTTAACATCAGCTGTACAGCACTGCCGCCCATCCGATCGTAGTTCATCAGGTAGATCTTCCATCCGCTTTCCCGATGGGGTCCGTTGAGCACAAGGGCGTCCTCCTCGATCTCGCGGCTGCCCTCGGGCATGATCAGAAGGGTGGCTTCGTAGTATTTATCTACAGCCGCTTCCCCCTCTTTGGCCTCATATCGCTCTACCTTAAAATCGGCAATGCCCAGATAAAAATCGAGCCTTTGGGTGGGAGATTCTCCTTCCTCTACCCTATCGCGCTTGATCTCGTTATACATGGCATCGGGATCTACCGGCACGGAAACATGGATCATATCGCCCGAAACATAATAAAGAAAGCATCCGGTCAAAAACAGTACAAGACCGATATGCATGGCATAAAAGCCTGCTCTGTACAAAGTAAATTTCGGCTTTAAGCTGAACAGACAAAGAATCTGAATGAATACATAGGCCGCGAACAGAAATACCACCCACGGGGAATGGAAAAAGCTTTCCGCCGTGCCTGAGGTGCCGTTTGCGGACACAATGACCGTGATCACGGTCAGAATACAAACAAGCACAAGAAAAACCAAGTATAAATTTTTTTGCAGTTTGATAAAAACCACCTCCACATAAGTTTATTTGTCCCTCGGAGAAGATATGGAAGAGTCAAAAATTCATAAAGAAACGATCAAGCTGTCATTTTTTGTAATCCTTTTTCTCTTCCTCCTTTTGACAAATCTTCCTGTTCACAGGTGTTAGCAAAACAAAATATTACTTTTTTCGGTAGGCTGTGGGACGCATACCGCACTTTGCCTCAAAAATATTGGAAAAATAATGCAGGTCCGTATACCCCAGTGATTCCCCGATCTCTCCCACGGACATTTGGGTGTTGGAAAGAAGCATCTTTGCTCGGGTCATCTTTCTCTCAAGCTGATAAGCATAGGGCGTAACGCCGTATTCCTTTTTAAACAGCTTCTGGCAGTAGTCGGGAGATCGGAAGATCACCTTGGCAAGCTCCTTGCCGGATACCTGGCGATTCAAATTTCGGTCAATATAATTTTTCAGCAAGAACGCCTCGTTATTTTGCTCCTTTTGGCTGTTTGCAAAGCAAAGCCTTGAGAGAATCTGGATCAGAAGCCCTTGCAGGGCTGACTGCATGTTTTCTTCCGACATATCGGAATTTATGATCTCGGGTACCTTTTCAAAAAGTGCCTTCAGCTCCTTGCCGTCAAAAATATTCTTTCCCTCCAGCTTATAAAGCCCGGGCAGATAGGTACACATTTTTCCGGCTATGTTCATAAAGATCTTTTTAAAAGGCCTTTCCTTATCCGCACAGTAGTGCTGCTTGATCCCGGCAGGAAGAAAATAGATCATTCCCTCCCCCACCTCGCACATCTTTCCGTCGATCTCTACAAAGCCGCTTCCGCTTACGATATATTCGATTACCGCAATCGGCGAGGCGTCCCGAAGGACCCGATAGGATGCATTCGGATAAGTCATACCTGCAAGAGAAATATAAAAAGGCGTGCGGCGAACCTCGGGCATAAAAACATGCAAAAGCTCTTTCAAATTATTTTCCTCACTTAAAAAATTAAATTGCAACTTTAAATGGACCCGTTAACTTATTATAATATACTCAGAAAGGCTTGTCAAGGAGGTCACTTTCCCATGAAAGAAATTGTCACAAAGCTTTTAAATGCAGAGGAAAAAATGCCCCGAACCGACTATCCAAGACCCCAGTGGGTAAGGGATCATTGGTTGTGCCTGAACGGCGAATGGGAGTTTGCCTTTGACTGGGGAAACAGCGGCGAAGCAAGAAACATGCACATAAACGGTGAATTTCCCTTTACCATTACCGTCCCCTTTTGCCCCGAAAGTCCTCTTTCCGGCATTGGTCATACAGATTTTATCATTGCCGCCTGGTACCGCAGAGTGATCCGTTTTGATTCCCTTCCCAAGGGACGGGCCATCCTTCACTTCGGTGCGGTGGACTATAAAACCAAGGTCTGGGTCAACGGTAAAATCTGCGGAAGCCACAAGGGCGGCTTCTGCGCCTTTGAAATGGATATCACCTCCGCTTTGGAAAAAGGTGATAACACCATCGTTGTGGGCGTGATCGACGATATGCGCTCTCTCCGTCAGCCCTTTGGCAAGCAGTGTATCAACTACGGCTCTGCCTCCACAAGCTACAAGAGAACCACGGGCATTTATCAGACCGTTTGGTTGGAATTTGTCCCCGACCGCTATTTGAAAAAGGCAGAAATGACTCCCCACGCCAAAGACGGTACCCTGGATATCCGCGTGACAGCGCCAAATGCTTTGGAAAGTGACAAGGTCCTCCTCACCGCCACTTACAAGGATAAAAAAGTCTGTGTCGGGGAAGCGAAATTTTCCTTCGGGCAGGCAAACGCGCAGCTGAAGGTGGATGAAATCCATCTGTGGAATCCCGGTGCACCCGAGATTTACGATTTAAAATTGGAACTGATCGACGAAGAGGAACAGGTGATCGACAAGGTCGAAACCTACTTTGCGCTTCGGGATGTCTCCCTGACCAAAACTGCACTGACCATCAATGGAAAGCCCGTGTTTATGCGAACCATTCTGGATCAGGGCTTCCACAAGGAGGGCATCTACACCGCCCCCCACGACGATGTGCTTCGCCGGGATATTGAAATGGCAATGGAGCTTGGCTTTAACGGAGCAAGATTCCACCGCCGCGTCTTTGAGGAGCGTTCCCTTTATTGGGCGGATATGCTAGGCTATATCGTCTGGGGCGAATATTCAAGCATTCCCTATATGGGCGGCCCCCAAAGCCTCTATGATTTTCTCCCCCAATGGCTGGATTTTGTCAAGCAGTACTACAACCATCCCTCGGTGATCGGCTGGATGTGCTTTAACGAGACCTATCACAGAGTAGAGCTTGACCTTGAGCTTGAAAAAATGTTCTATGATCTGACCAAGATCCTTGACCCCCACCGTCCCGTGATCGAAGCCAGCGGCGGTGTCCATGTAAAAACGGATATGTACGATGTGCACGAGTATTGCCAGCAGCCGGCAACCATGGCAAAGGCGCTTGAATCCATGCGAAGTCGGAGGCCAAGCGGTCTTAGGAAGACAAGGCATATTATCAACTCCTTGGCTCACAGAACGACATGGCTACGATCCGACTTATGTGCACGAGTATTGCCAGCAGCCGGCAACCATGGCAAAGGCGCTTGAATCCATGCG